>DATHSE010000044.1:0-2770 GCA_035464455.1 Anaerolineae bacterium
AGGATCCAGGCCTCCTTGCCGTTGCGCGTCAGCACGTCGAAGGGCGTCGAGATGAAGGCTGCGTCGGGGATGGGGATCTCGCGCCAGCCATCCACGCAGGCCCCGGCCGCGGAAGGGATGGCGGCCGCGGTCGGGTGCGGCTCGGCCAGCGAGACCGAGGCCACCACCAGCGAGGCGACCATCGCTCCGAGCAGCAGCCGAACGCGGCTCCTTGAGGCACGTCGTGGCGGTGCGCCGGCACGGTCGGCTGGGACCGTCGGCGCGGCGCAATCTCCGGCAGCGGACGGCGCGATGGGGACGCTGGGCGCGACGGGGACGCTGGGCGCGACGGGGACGCTGGACGGGGCGGCCAGCGGCGCCCTCGCGGGGATCGGCATGGTCACGGCAGCGCCGACCCTAGCACGCCTTGGCCGTTCAGTCGTCGGCAGCGACTGCGTCGTTCCAGTCGAGGTCCATATCGAGATAGTCCGCCAGCTCCTCGTTGTAGGGCTTGTAGAACGCGCGCAGGCGCTCGATGACCTCGGCATCGAAGGGCTCGTGCGGCTTGTTGCGGTTGCGCATCACCCGCGGCAGCTGGTCGCGCGCCGGGATGCCCAGGAACGCGCATACCTCCGCCAGCACCCCTGGGGGGTCGCGGAACCAGCGCTCGCTCTGGATGACCAGCAGCTGGTCGTCGGGGAAGTGCGTGCGCCAGCGCTCCAGCTGTGGCTGATAGATCCCGCGGCGCACGACCAGCGCGTCGTTGACCCGCTTGTCAGGTGGGATGCGAATGCCGCGGCTGTCGCCCGGCGGTCCGATCTCGGCTTCCACCGCCTCTCGCAACGAGCGCGTCTCGCCGCACTGGCGCAAGCACCAGGCCCAGTGCGAGGCGGCTCGCAGGGCAGGATCGCGCAGCAGCACCAGCAGCTTCACGCCGGGACCGCCGCGGGCGACGCGCGCCGGCGCATTGGGGTGTGACAGGTAGGACGGGCTCGATTCGCCGGTCAGCACCGGGTGCAGGCCCTGCCGGTAGGCCTGCCGGCGGGCCTTGTTGGCGGGGAAGCGGAGCCGATACCAGCCAAGGCCGTAGGTGTACCGATGGCTGTCGAAGAAGTGCGTCTCAGCCGGCCCCTCGAGGACGTTGGGGTGGGCGTTGAGCTGTCCAAGCAGGTGGGTGGTGCCGCTGCGGGCGGCGCCGACGATGATGAAGTCGGGCAGCAGATGGCCACGACCGAGCAGGCGTCCGCGGATCCTCCGCACCTGCTTTCGCCCCAGCGCGCGCTCGAGCACGGCGGTGGCGTTTCCCCGGGGTCCCATCGGGCTGAGTATGCCAGCGTCGTCCGCTCCCTCGCCTCCGACCTCGCTATGCTCCGCACATGGAGCCAGGTAACGACGCCATCCGTTCGATCACCCACGACATGCGCAACCTGCTCACCGCCGTCCGCGGCCATGCCGAGCTGGCGCTGCGAGGCCTCTCGTCGGAAGATCCGGTACGCGAGGACGTGGCTCACTGCGTCGTCGTCTCCGCGGCCATGTTCGACCTGATCGACCAGCTGGACGGCAACGACAGCTCTGGTTCGCTCATCGCGGTCAACCTCGACAGCAGCGTTGCCTCCATGCGTCGGCTGCTGGACGCGCTGCTGCCACCCTCCATCGAGCTGGTGCTGGCCACCGGCGCAGCGGGCACCTTCGTGACCATCTCCAAGCTGCGCGTGGAGCGCATCGTGCTGAACCTGGCCCTCAACGCACGTGATGCCATGGAGGACGGGGGCAAGCTCACCATCAGCACACAGCCCGTCCCCGACGAGGCCGTCCAGATCGTCATCGCCGACACCGGCCCGGGCTTCAGCCAGGAGGCCCTCGAGCACCTGTTCGAGCCCGGCTTCACCACCAAGCGTGGGCGCGGCGGCAGTGGGCACGGACTTCCGGCAGTGGCGGCTTTCGTGGACGGTATCGGCGGCTCCATCGAGGTGGATTCAGTGGCCGGCGAGGGTGCCACGATCAGGGTGACGCTGCCCACTGCCGACCTTGGCGCACCGGACGCGGACGTCTCCGACTGACCATCGCCTGCCCGACGGCGACCGCCGTCGACGGGCAGGGGAGTAGCATTGGGCGCGGAGCAAGGACGCATACGCAAGGAGTCGCCCACCCCATGGCCAATCCGCTCGTCACCGTGATTGGCGCCGGCAATGTCGGCGCCACGACCGCGCAGCGCATCGTCGAGCAGGGACTTGCCGACGTCTGGCTCGTGGACATCGTCGAAGGTCTACCCCAGGGCAAGGCGCTCGACCTGGCCCAGGCGGCCCCGGTCATCGGGCATGACATGGTGGTGCAGGGCACCAACGACTACGCCGACACCGCGGGCTCTGACGTCATCGTCGTGACCTCCGGCCTGGCTCGCCAGCCGGGCATGAGCCGTGACGACCTGATGGCCAAGAACGCGGGCATCGTTCGCAGCGTGGTGGAGCAGTCGGTGGCGTACTCGCCAGAGGCCATCGTGATCGTGGTCACCAACCCGCTCGACGCCATGTGCCACGTAGCCCTGGAGGCGAGCGACCTGCCGTCCGAGCGTGTGGTGGGCATGGCGGGCGTGCTGGATTCCAGCCGCTTTCGCACGTTCATCGCCATGGAGCTGGGCGTGTCGGTGGTTAACACCTACGCCTTCGTGCTCGGTGGCCACGGCGACACGATGGTGCCGCTGCCGCGCTACTCGACCGTCGGGGGCGTGCCCATCACCGAGCTCATGGCGCCCGACCGCATCGAGGCGCTCGTCGAACGCACACGCAACGGC
>DATHSE010000045.1:0-1878 GCA_035464455.1 Anaerolineae bacterium
CGACCCTGCTCGACGCCATCACGGAGCACCAGTTCGACTCCGTCTTCGGCGGCGCCCGTCGCGATGAGGAGAAGGCCCGCGCCAAGGAGCGCGTGTTCTCGCTGCGCGACGAGTTCGGCCAGTGGGAGCCCCGCAGCCAGCGGCCCGAGCTTTGGTCGCTCTACAACGGTCGCATCCGGCGCGGCCAGCACATGCGCGTGTTTCCCATCTCCAACTGGACCGAGATGGACGTGTGGCAGTACATCGCGCGCGAAGGCATCGAGGTGCCTCCCATCTACTTCGCGCACGAGCGCGACGTCTTCCGCCGCGACGGCATGTGGCTCTCCACCGGACCCTATCTGGAGCCGGGTGCCGATGAGTCGATCGAGCGCATGGTCGTGCGCTACCGCACCGTGGGCGACATGACCTGCACCGGTGCGGTCAACTCCGACGCGGCCGACCTCGAAGCCATCATCGCCGAGACCGCCGCCGCCCGCATCACCGAGCGCGGTGCCACCCGAGCCGACGACTCGTTCAGCGAGACGGCGATGGAAGACCGCAAGAAGGAAGGCTACTTCTAAGCATGGATCTGCTTCGCTTCTCCACCGCCGGTTCGGTCGACGACGGCAAGTCCACGCTCATCGGGCGGCTGCTCTACGACTCGAAGGGCATCTTCGAGGATCAGCTGCAGGCCATCGAGCGCACCAGCGCCGCCCGCGGCAATCACCAGGTCGACCTCGCCCTGCTGACCGACGGCCTGCGCGCCGAGCGCGAGCAAGGCATCACCATCGACGTGGCCTATCGCTACTTCGCCACACCCAAGCGCAAGTTCATCATCGCGGACACGCCCGGCCACGTGCAGTACACCCGCAACATGGTCACCGGCGCGTCGACCGCGGACCTCGCCATCGTGCTCATCGATGCCCGACTCGGAGTCCTCGAGCAGTCCCACCGCCACGCCTTCATCGCGGCCCTGCTGGGCATCCCGCACATCGTGGTCGCCGTCAACAAGATGGACCTGGTCGGGTACGAGGAGGCGGTCTACGAGCGGATCACCGGGGAGTTCTCCGACTGGGCCGCGAAGCTGGACGTTCACGACATCCAGTTCATCCCCATCAGCGCCCTCCATGGCGACAACGTGGTGCAGCGCTCCATGGCCATGCCCTGGTACCAGGGGCCCTCGCTGCTGTACCACCTGGAGCACGTCTATATCGGCTCGGACGTCAACCTCATCGACGTGCGCTTCCCGGTGCAGTGGGTGGTACGTCCGCAGAGCGACGAGCATCATGACTTCCGTGGTTACGCCGGTCAGATCGCTTCGGGCACCTTCCGCAGGGGCGACGACGTGATCGTGCTGCCGTCGGGCAAGCGCTCCAAGGTCAAGGACATCCGCACCTTCGACGGCGAGCTGGAAGTCGCATCGCCGCCGCTGTCGGTGATCATGCAGCTGGAAGACGACATCGACATCTCCCGTGGCGACCTCATCTGCCGGCCCCACAACCAGCCCGACATCACCAACGACTTCGAGGCCATGGTCTGCTGGATGGCCGACGAGCCGCTGCAGCGCGGCCGCCGCTACATCATCAAGCATGCGACCCGCTCGGCCAAGGCGATGGTGGAGGACATGCGCTACCGCATGGATGTCAACACCCTTCAGCGCGACCAGGCGGCCGATGAGCTGGGCCTGAACGAGATCGGCCGCGTCCACCTCCGCACCAGCTCCCCGCTGCTGCTGGACGAGTACCGGCTGTCGCGCGCCACTGGTGGTTTCATCCTCATCGCCGAGGCCACCTCGGATACGGTCGGCGCGGGCATGGTCGTGCGCACCCAGCCCGAGCCCGCCCTCGACTCCCAGGCGGAGGAAACGGCCGCCTGACCGCGGCGAGCTCTCGCGGGTCC
>DATHSE010000046.1:0-3344 GCA_035464455.1 Anaerolineae bacterium
AGGATGATCATCATGATCGATGTGGCGCGCCAGGCCTCGGCCACGATGATGATGCCGATGAGCGTCCAGTAGGCCTCGGCCGACTGCCAGATGATGCCCCGATCGATGATGCCGAGCGTCTCGAGGATGCTGTTGAGCCAGCCCTTCTGGGTGAAGATCGACACCCACACGATGCCCGCCGCCAGCTCGCTGATGGCGAGCGGCAGGGCGTAGACGTAGAGCCACAGGCTGGTGCCCTTGAGGTGCTTGTTGACGACCAGCGCCATCGCCATCGCCAGCACCAGCTGCACGGGGATGACGAGGATGACCAGCGTCAGGGTGGTGATGATGGCGCGCGAGAAGTTGGGGTCGTTGACCATCCGCTCGATGGAGTCGAGCGACCAGGCGCCGGCAGGGTCCTGGAGCGCCAGCACGAAGGACGAGGCCATGGGCGTGGCGAAGAAGAACAGCAGGAACAGCAGCGACGGGGCCAGCAGCAGGTAGGGTGCGAGGTTCCGTCGGCGGGTCATGTCAGTGGCGTCCCATCCCCGTCATGCGGATCAGGTGTCACGGTGCCGCGTGGCAAGTGCCCGGGCGACCCTTCGGGTGAGTCGCCCGGGAACGGTGGTGCACGACCGAGGCCGTGCGCTCGATGGTCAGCGTTCGTCGCTTGGCTATTCGGGAACGCCGACCACGCAGGGGTCGTCGGTCACCTCATCCGGTTCCCAGCAGGGGGCGCCGGTGGTATCGAAGATCTCCTGCAGTGTGGGCGCCAGCGCGGTCAGCACCTCTGCCGGATCACGGCCGTCGATGACGATCTGCGTGAGGGCATCCTGGAAGACGCCGCTGTAGGCGCCGCCCTGGTCGCCCAGGCCGATCGGCAGCAGCGCCGGCAGTGCGTCGGCTGCACCGGTCTGGGCGCTGATGGCATCCAGCTGCGCCTGCACGCCGGGACCGACGTTGGCCGGAACGTCGCCGGCGAGCACCGGGAAGAAGCTCACTTGCTCGAGGGTGATGCCCTGGGTCTCCGGCTTCAGCAGGTGCCGGATGACGTCCTTGGCGCTCTCGGGATCGGGAGCCGTAACCGGGACAGCCAGGCCGATGATGACCGGCATGAAGGCACGGCCGCCGGGACCGGCCGGCGAGGGGAAGGCCACGAAGCCCTCCGGATCGGCGTTGAGCGCGTCGATCAGGCGCGCGGTGTGGTCCCAGGCCACCCCGACCTCACCGCTCTGGAGGGGTTCCTGCATGAACCCATAGGTGGTCGACTGGGGGTTGACGTACTGCCAGGTGTCCACCAGCCAGTTCCACATGTCCACGCCTGGCTGCGTCGCGAACTCGTTGTTCACGCGGCCGGTGAAGGACGGGTAGAGGTAGCCCTGGAGGAGGCGGTGGCGCAGGCCGTCCTCGCCGAAGGGGAAGCCGAGCAGACGCTCGCCGGTGCCCTCCAGCAGGTTGGCGCCCCACTGGGTGACCTCCTCCCAGGTCAGGGCGTTGATGTCCGAACCATCGGGCAGGTACTCGAGCGCATCGGTACGCGCGGCCATGATGTAGGTGGCCTGCATCCAGGGGATGTAGAGCTGCTGGTCGGTACCGAGCTTGCCCAGCTCGAGGAACGCCGGTGCGACGTCCAGCTCGGCGGCCAGGTCGGAGAGGTCGGTGAGCAGACCCTCGGCGCCCAGCGTCGAGAGCTCGCCGTGGAGTCCCGCAGCCACGCCGACGTCGCCGGAACCGGCCTGTGCCTCGGAACGGATGGTGTCGATGAACGGGCCGCCCTCGCTGCCCACGAAGTCGACGACGCCCTCGAAGCCGGCGAGGATGTTGTCGCGCATCTTGGCGGCCTCTTCCTCGGGTACCAGCTGCGTGGAGAGCATCACGACCGGATCCTGCGCCGATACGGCGCCGCCGACGAGCGAGGCTGCGAGTGCCACGCTCATACCCGCGCCGAAGGCGCGCTTGCTGAAGCCCATGAAGGTTGCTCCTTTCGCTGTGCGAGGAGCACGTCAAGGGGGCCGTATCCGTCCGGACTCGAAGAGCCAGTCAGCGGCTCTAGGCCGTGGCAGATCGTGCCGCTATCGACGCCTCCTCCAAGCCTGTCCCGGTGATGCCGGGGCCTCTGGGCTCCTCCATGGTACCGCCGCATATCAACCGTCCGGAGTCACTGTCCCGGGCAGCGGGCGCGCACGGCAGTGGCGGAATGGCGGGCGATCGGCTACGCCAGCGCGACGTGACGAGCTCCAGCGCGACGTGAGGAGCTCCAGCGCGGCGTCGGCGGGTCTAGCTCCAGCGCGGCAGCGGCGCGTCTAGCTCCAGCGCGGCAGCGGCGCAAGGAAGTCGAGGACCTGTCGGGCCAGCTCCTCGGGCGCCTCCAGGCCGATCATGTGGGCCACGTCGGGCATGACGACCACCCGCGCATCGGGGGCATGCGCGGCCAGGAACCCGCAGGTTGCGACGTGGTAGGAGAAGTCCAGCTCGCCGGCCACAGCCAGCACCGGCATCGTCAGACGCTCGAGCTGCTCCGATGCCGGAGGCCGCATGGGGACCGGACGCCCACGGACCACTCCGGGCTCGTTGAGAGCGCGGTCCATCTCACGCACGAGCTCGCGGATGTCTTCGGGAACACGGTCGGGTGGCTGACCGGGGCCATCGACCCAGGCGCGCACGTCCGCGTCAGCGATGGCGTCAGGGTCGCCGCTCTGCTCGGCTCGCTCGAGCTCGGCCTCGACCGCCTCCTCCGCGGGCGTCATGCCGGGGAACCAATCGGGCACGATCGAGCCGATGGCCACCACAGCTGTGACGCGGTCGGGAGCCTCGATGGCCGTGTCGAGCGCAACCTGGCCACCAACGGAGGTTCCCACGAGCGCCGCCTGATGCAGCCCGAGCGCATCGAGGACGGCGATGGTGTCGGCGCGATGGGAGAAGGCGACATCGTCGGTCGTCGAGCCACCGGCGCCGCGACGGTCGAAGGCCACCACGCGGTAGCCCGCGTCGAGCAGGAACGGCGTCAGCGGCTCCCACGCCCACGAATCGACGATAGCGGCGTGGAGCAGCACGATGCCGGGACCCTCACCGAAGTCGTGGATGGCGAGACGACCGCCAGGGACGTCGATGGCACGCTCAGTCATGGGCGGCAGTGTGTCACAGCAGCGCGTCGAGGCGCTGTGTCGCAGCACGATGTCGAGGCGCTGCGTGTAGCGGCGCTCGCCGCGAGCCTCGCACTTCTGCCGGCCGGCCTCTCGATTCTCGATGCCAGCGCCGCCGGTCAGTCGGGATGTGTAGCGGCGCGTGGTCGGGTCGGGCGGCCTCCGATGACGGCCGCCGTCGCAGGGCTGAGCCGCCGTCGCAGGCTGAGCCGCCGTCGCAGG
>DATHSE010000047.1:0-3693 GCA_035464455.1 Anaerolineae bacterium
CGCGAGTACGTCGCGCGCCATGAGCAGCGGCGGATCGTCGACCTATTCGCAGCGCTCGACTGGGATCCGCAGTACGACCACCAGGCCGAGCGCACTCGCTGAGTGGACCTCTTCGTCGACACCAGCGTCTGGTCGCTCGCACTGCGCCGTGATGCCAGGTCCGATGAACCGGCTGTCGAGCGCCTGCGCCAGGCACTCGAGACGGGGGAGGGGGTCTTCACGACCGGACTCGTGGTGCAGGAGTTGCTGCAGGGCTTCCGTGGCCCCAAGGCCCGCGACGCGATCGTCGAACGCTTCGGCGCTCTCCCGCTCCTCGTGCCCGACCGGACGGACCACATCGGCGCTGCCGAGCTGCGAAACGCCTGTCGCCGAAACGGTGTCCAGGTCGGCACCATCGACGCGCTCCTGGCTCAGCTATGTCGGCGGCACGACCTCGTCATGCTCACGACCGACCGCGACTTCGAGCGGGTGGCACGTCACGTCGACCTTCGTCTCTGGTCGACCCGATAGGTCGGGGCGCTCGGCATCGGCCGTCCGCGTGCGGTCATGCTAGAGAGGCGTTCAGACGTTGATGACGGTGAGCCCCGCGAGCGTCGGGGGTGGTACACCTGGATCAGGGGACCGAGAGGCTGATGGTCGCACCCGCCTTCACAGGTTGGTGAGGGCGTCTCGAAGCGCAGCCCCGACCAGCTCGACCTGTCGGGACGTGAGGTCCGGACTGATGTCGATGTGCACGCTGGAAGAAAGGTCCTTGACCGTGCTCGACCAGCGTTCGGGGCCGTAGGTGAAGTCGCCGGCCTGTTCGGACCATGGCCCGCGAGTCGACCACCGCCCCTTGCAGCTCGGACATGCGGCAGGTGATGCCGTAGAAGCCGGTCCGATCCACAGCCTCCACACGCATCCCGGCGGCGACATCGTGGTACATCAGGGCCCGAGCATGGAGCCCGGCATCGTTCGTCGTGACGATGCCGCCTTCGCCGCAGGTGATGATCTTGTTGTACTGAAGGCTGAAGCAGAGACCGGGTCGGCGTCGCCGAGGTACAGATGGCCGGTGTCGAGGCCGAGATCGACGTCCGACGAGGCCATCACGCGATCGACGTGCGTCGCCTGCTCGATCGCCATCCCCAATGCGGATGTAGCGCCGTTCGCAGGCCATGCGCCGCGGCGAGGTCCTGGAGCCGACGCAGGTTCAGGAGCAGCCTTGACCATTCGGTCTCATCGAGTTCGATCGACGTGTCGAGGCCATCGAGGTGCGTGTCAGGCCCGAGCACGAGCACGTCGCCCCCGACCGCGGCGAGCCGTCCCGCGGCGTGCTCGAGATCGTCGAGACCGGCGTCGAAGCGATCCTGGCGGTGCAGCACCGACGGCACGAACCCACCGGCGATGCGCAGGCCCCGCGCCAGCATGTCGTCGCGCAACTCACGGGGGTCGGGTGGCAGGAAGCCGTCAGGCCCGAGCTCGGTCGCTGCCAGGCCGAGGTGCATCATCTCGCCTAGGACGCGCTCGCGGCCCATCTGGTAGCTGGTCTCCGGCGACCCGGTCACGCCCCACGTGATGGGGCCACCCGCGACCCTGGCGAGAAGACCACTCGCTGTTCGGTCACCTCCATCTCGCGCCCATCGCCGAGGTCGAGTGACGGTATCAGGTCGCGAAGGCCGGCGTGTCAACGCGTGCAGCGGCCGCGCTCTGGGCGATGCACGACGGGACCATCCGCGAGCGGCTCGCTTCCCCCGGCCGGCTGGTCGACCGTCAGGCGCCAGGTGCGAAGGGCCTGGCCTCAGGGCGTCGGTGCTTCCTCGGCGAGCAGGCCCTCGTGCTTGAGCTCGGCCCACAGGTCGCTGGGGATGGGCAGGCGCATCGATCCGGCGTTGGCAGCGGTGTGCTCCGGAGCGCGAGGCCCGACGACCAGCGCGGGCACGGCCGGATGGTGCAGCGGGAACTGCATGGCCGCGGCAGCAAGCGGGATGCCGTGCCGGTCACAAACGGCCTTGATCGCAGCCGCCTTGTCGACGACCGACTGGGACGCGGGCACGTAGTTGAACGTGACGTTGTCCTTCCACGTGCTCATCGCGGCCGCATCCCGTCCTACGCCCCTGATGGATCCGGGCTCGGGGTGGGCGAGGATGCCGCTGTTGAAGATGCCCGCCGCGATGACGGCCACGCCTCGGCGTTGGCACAGCGGCAGGAGCTCCGGTAGCGCGGTCTGGTCCAGCAGGGTGTAGCGGCCGGCCAGGAGGATGACATCGTAGTCCCCTCGTTCGAGCAGCTCCAGGTGGCAGTCCCAGTTGTTGGAGCCGACACCGATGGCGTCGACCGTGCCGGCACGGCGAAGCTCGTCGAGTGCACGGTAGGCGCCGTCTGCAGCTTCGTCCATGTATCGCTCGGGGTCGTGGATGTGGACGATGTCGAAGCGCTCGATGCCGCTGCGCTGCCGGCTGGCTTCGAGCGAACGCATGACGCCGTCGTAGCTGTAGTCGAAATAGGGCTTCACTGCCGCGGTGTCCTTGAACAACGGCTGGCCCTGGTAGAGCATCATGCGGTCTTCGCGCTCGGGTGGGCCATCCTCCAGCAACAGCCGGCCGACCTTGGTGGCCAGCACGAACGAAGCGCGGGGCTGCTCGCGCAGCACGTCGCCCACGAAGCGTTCCGCGTAGCCATAACCGTAGAGCGGCGCCATGTCGTAGAAGCGAACGCCCTGCTCCCAGGCGGACCGGACCGTGGCCAAAGCGGTTTCGTAGGAGACGCGTTCCATGAGCCCCGCCAGCGGGTTGGTGCCGATGCCCATGCGCGTGACCCGGATACTCGTCCGCCCCAGCGGTACCGATCCCATCGGATCGAAGCCGGCCGTGCTGCTGCCGTCGCTCATGCCTGCCCAGTGTAGGTCCCGCGTGGGACGCCGGCCTGCTGCGCGTTCGATGGGGACCGGTCGAAGGCGATCAGGATCGCCCGTCAGTCGACCGGCATGGACCGCGACCAGCCGGCGTAGCTTGCGACGCGCATCGCCTTCCCCTTTCTCAACAGCCAGATGCTCCCCACGATCCCCACGCCAACGACGCCACAGGTCAGAACGATGGCCGGCCTGTAGCTGAGCGTCTGGTCGTATAGCCAGCCGCCGAGGGAAGGCCCGAGGATCCCCGCCGCCCCGTACGCCAGGAAGATGAGGGGGTAGACCGCGGCGACAGAGGACAATCCGTATCGGGCGGCCACCTGCGCAGCGTAGAGGACGAAGCAGGCACCGAAGCCGAAGCCGATCGCAAACGACACCGCGATGAAGGGGGCAGCCGCGCTCACCCCTGCCAGAAGCACCAGCGGCAGGCCCAGGGCGGCCAGCTTGACGGGGATCATCCATTCGCTGGTCCTGTCGGCTATCCATCCCCAGGCGATCCTGCCCGCTGCATTGCCGATCGCGAAGACGCTGACGGCCGCCGCAGCCGGCAACGCCGGGATGCCGACAGCCAGAGCCATGGGCGTGAGGTTCCCGATGACCAGCATGCCGGCGAAGGTGCCGCAGAACATCCCCAGCACGAGCGAGAGGAAGAACCGGTCGCGAACGAGCCGATCGAGGGGAGGGGCTGCGTCCGCCTGAGCTGCCTGTCCCGCCTTCGGGAACCGCAGCACCAGCGCTGCGATCAGGATCGCCGCGCCGTAGACCAGCCCGATCCCCTGGAAGACCGTGAGCACGTCGACGCCGCT
>DATHSE010000048.1:0-8886 GCA_035464455.1 Anaerolineae bacterium
GGAGCGGGCTCGGCCGAGGCCACCGAGGACGAGGCCCGGCCGACGGTGGCGGACCTCGAGGCGCTCCTCTTCGTCGCAGAGCGGCCCCTCTCGCGCGCTGAGCTGCGGAGCCTCATGCGGCTGGACGCCGAGGACGTCGACGAGCTGCTCGGAGACCTGGAGGTGGAGCTGCGCGAACGTGGCATCCGCCTCGTCTCGTCGGGCGACCAGGTGATGCTCGGAACGGCCCCCGAGAGCGGTCGGCTCATCGCCCGGTACCTGGGCGCGGATGCGGTGCGCCTCTCGCCGGCAGCGCTGGAGACGCTCGCCATCATCGCCTATCGCCAGCCGGTCACCCGTGGCGTCATCGAGCGCATCCGCGGCGTGGACTCCGGCCACGTCGTGCGCGGGCTCCTGCACCGCCGGCTGATCCACGAACAGGGCCGGGCCGAGACCCCTGGTCGTCCCATCCTTTACGGCACGAGCATGGAGTTCATGGAGCGCTTCGGGCTGACCTCGCTGGATGACCTGCCGCCGCTGGCAGCAGAGATCGCGGCCCAGCTGGCCCAGGCCGAGCAGGACTCGCGGGCCGAAGCCGGTGGCGCGACTGGCCCCATCGACGAGGCGCACGAGCCCGATGCCTGAGACGATCCGCGTGCAGAAGGCGCTGGCTGACGCCGGCGTGGCCTCGCGGCGAGGGGCCGACGCGCTCGTGGCCGCGGGGCGCGTGACGGTCAACGGCCGGCCGGCCATCATCGGGCAGCGGATCGATCCGGGCGTCGACGCACTGGCCGTGGACGGCCGGCCCATCGTGCCAGCCGGCAGGCGCACCTACCTCGTACTCAACAAGCCGGCCGGTGTCACCAGCACCGTGTCCGACCGCCACGCCGAGGAGACCGTGCTCGACCTGGTGCCTGCCGAGCTGCGCCTCGCCGGAACCCGGCTCTACCCGGTGGGTCGGCTGGACAAGGACTCCGAGGGCCTCATCCTGCTCACCGACGACGGTGAGTGGGCGCAGCACCTGCTCCATCCGCGCTACGGTGTCGAGCGCGAGTACGCCGTGGGCCTGCGCCGCCCGCTCGACGCCGAGCAGTCGCGCGCGCTGCACCAGGGCATCGCGCTCGACGAGGGCCTCGCACGGCTGCAGGGCCTGCGGCAATCGACGCGCACCGAAGCCGGCAGGCTGGAGCATGCCGATGCTCCAGGTGGTCCGCTGTACTGGTACCGAGCCGTCATCACCCAGGGCTGGAAGCGCCAGCTGCGGCGCATGTTCGCGGCCGTCGGCGCACCGGTCGAGCGGCTGGTCCGCGTCCGCATCGGGACACTGCGTCTCGATGCCATGGCAGCCGGCAGCGTGCGTCCGCTCAGCAGCGCCGAGCGGGATCGGCTGGCTGCCACGCGGAGCAGCCGGTGAGCGGCTTGCGCGTCGCCCTCGACGGCCCCGGCTCGAGCGGCAAGTCCTCGGTCGGTGCCGCGGCTGCGCTGCAGCTGGGCTATCGCTTCCTCGACACCGGGGTGCTCTACCGCGCCATCACCCTGTTGAGCGTGCTGCGCGACATCGAGCCCGACGCCCACGCAGCGCTGGTCTCGATGGTGCCCCAGATCGGGCTGCTCGCGGATGAGGACGGTGCCATGCGCCGCGCCACCATCGCCGGCGAGGATGTCACCGCGCAGCTGCACGTCCCTGCCGTCGACCGACGTGTGAGCGCCGTCTCCGCCCGCCCCGAGGTACGGGCGGCCCTGCTCGATGTCCAGCGGGACATCGCTGCGCCCGGCCGCATCATCCTCGCCGGCCGCGACATCGGCACGGTCGTGCTGCCGGATGCCGACCTCAAGCTCTACCTCGACGTCTCGGTCGAGGAGCGTGCCCGCCGCCGCGCCGCGGAGCGCGGTCTTGATCCCGACTCCGAGGAGGCAGCCGTCATCCTGGCCGACCTGCGCCGCCGCGATCACCTCGACGGGAGTCGCGAGGTAGCACCCATGCGCGTGCCCGAGGATGCCGTCATCGTGCGCTCCGATGGTCGCCGCTTCGAGGACACGGTGGCACAGGTGGTCGCGGTCATCCGCGGACGCGAAACCGAGGCAGGGAGCGGCCGGTGAGCGACCACGAGGGCCTCACGCTCTACTCCCGATCCATCGCGGGGTTGTGCCGCTTCGGCCTGCGGTCGATCGCACGCGTCCGCGTGGAGGGCATCGAAGGGCTGCCCAGGAGCGGTCCGCTCATCATCGCCGCCAACCACATGAGCAACGCGGATCCACCCTTCATCGGCGGCTGGCTGGCGCCTGCGCTGGGTCGCCGCCCCACGTTCCTCGCCAAGGAGGCGCTCTTCAAGGGCCCGCTGGGTGTCCTCATCCGCTCCCTGGGGGCAGAGCCGGTCAAGGCAGGCGGCAGCGATATCGGCGCCTACCGCGTGGCCAAGGGCATCCTCGACCGCGGCGGCGTGGTGGCCATCCTGCCGGAGGGCACACGCTCGTTCGACGGCGTGCTGGCGCGGCCCAAGCCCGGTGTCTCCCTGCTGGCTACGCGCACCGCTGCGCCCGTCCTGCCCATCGGCATCTCCGGGACCGACGAGCTCATCGGGCGCGAGCAGGTCCTGCCCCGCATCGGCAGCCGCATCATCCTGCGCGTGGGCCGGCCCTTCCACCTCGTCATCCCCGACGGGGTCGACCGCCGCGCGGCCCTGGCCGATGCCGATGCCGAGCTGATGCGGCGCATCGCCGCCCTGGTCGAGCCGCGCCATCGTGGCGCGTGGGAGCCCTGGCCACAGGACTGACGCACCCCGTCGGTGCTGCTTCATGCCATCGTCAAGCACCGATGCGATACTTACCGTCCCATGGGAACCGTCAGCGACGTCCGCATCGCCCGCCGCACCGGCTTCTGCTATGGCGTGCGCGAGGCCATCGACGCGGCGCGGATCAGTGCCGCCGAGGGCAAGCGCACGCACACGCTCGGCCAGGTCGTCCACAACGAGGGCGTCATCAGCCAGCTGCGCGAGCAGGGCATCGTCTCGGTCAAGGAGCTCGACGAGGTGGAGGAGGGGTCGGCCGTCGTCATCCGTGCCCACGGCGTGACGCCGGAGGTCATGGCGCGAGCCGAGGCCAAGGGCCTCGACGTCATCGACGGCACCTGCAGCTGGGTGACCCAGGAGCAGAAGGAGCTGGCCAAGCTCGTCGAGGAGGGCTACACGGTGGTCCTGCTGGGCACGCCCAATCATCCCGAGGTGGTGGGCCTGCTCGGCTTCGCCCCCGATGCCATCCTCGTTGACGAGGAAGAGGACTGGGAGCGCATCCCCCGCCGCAAGCGGATGGCGCTGCTCACGCAGTCGACCCAGCCGCCGTGGAAGTTCGAGCGCCTGGCCGGCTTCCTCACCACCCGTGCCCACGAGCTCAAGATCGTCAACACCGTCTGCCCCGTCACCATCCGTCGCCAGCAGGACACCACCGACCTCGCCGAGGCCGTCGACCTGGTGGTGGTGGTGGGCGGCCGCAACAGCGCCAACACCCGGGAGCTCACCCGGCTCGTGGGGATCGTGGGCAAGCCGGCCCTGCAAGTCGAGCGCGCCGAGGATCTCGACGACGCCGGCGTCTTCGAGGGCTGCTCCATCATCGGCGTGACCGGCGGCACCTCCACGCCCATCGAGGACCTCGAATCCGTGGCCGCCCGCGTCTACCAGCTTGCCGGCACGACACGGACGCAGGACGATGCCGTGGCCCTCGCCCACGAGGCCGTCACGGCGGTGGCCGAGTCCGCCTATCGCAGCACCTCGCTCAGCGCCGTCTAGCACGTGCCCACCCGCCGCACCCGCCGCCGTCCGCGGAACGTCGACCAGGGCGCGTCCGTCGCCGGCCTGCCCGTGGTGGCCATCGTGGGTCGCCCCAACGTGGGCAAGTCCACGCTCTTCAACCGCATCGTCGGCCAGCGCCAGGCCATCGTCGAGGATCGCGCGCGCACCACGCGCGACCGGCTGTACGGGGTTGCCGAGTGGAACGGCCGTCGCTACGTGGTGATCGACACCGGCGGCATGGAGATCGAGCCCGGCGATGCCATCGAGGAGCGCGTACAGGAGCAGGTGCGCCTGGCCATCGAGGAGGCCGACGTCATCGTCTTCGTGGTCGACGCCGCCGCCGGCGAGACGCCGGCCGACCAGGAGGTGGCAGCGACGCTTCGGCGAGCCGACGCCCCGGTGATCATGGCCATGAACAAGGCCGACAACGAACGCCTGGAGATGCAGGCCACCGAGTTCCTGCGCCTGGGTTGGGACGACTGGTACGCCGTCTCCGCCCTGCACGGCCGAGGGTCCGGCGATCTGCTCGACGCCGTCGTGCGCGCGCTGCCGGAGGAGTCCTTCGACGAGCTCGGGCGCAAGCACCGCGAGCGCGAGGCCGAGCAGCTCGCCGACCAGATCGAGCAGGGCATCCTGCCCGAGGCGGACGAAGACGAGGCTGCGGCCGAGACGATCGGGGAGGCCTGGGATGACGACGAGGCGCCCACGCCGCGCATCGCCATCGTCGGCCGCCCCAACGTGGGCAAGTCGTCGCTGCTCAACCAGCTGCTGGGCGAGGAGCGCGCCATCGTCAGCGACATCCCCGGCACCACGCGCGACGCCATCGACACCGCGCTCGAGTGGCAGGGTCGCGCGGTGCGGCTGGTCGATACCGCCGGACTGCGGCGACGGGGCAAGATCGCGTCGGGGCCGGCGGCCGAGCGCTACTCGGCGCTGCGGGCGCTGAAGGCCCTCGGGCGTGCCGACGTCTGCGTGCTCGTGCTCGACGCCCAGGACGGGCTGGCGGCGCAGGATGCCCACGTTGCCGGCTACGTCGTGGACGAGGGCGTGGGCCTCGTCATCGCCATCAACAAGTGGGACCTGGTGGAGAAGGACGACAAGACGTTCGAGGAGTACGTCGCGCGCATCCGACGGCAGGCCCCCTTCCTGCACTTCGCACCTGGCGTGGCCATCAGCGCGCTGACCGGTCAGCGCGCCGGCAAGGTGCTCGACGAGGCGCTGCTGATCGCCGCCGAGCGCCGCCGCCGCATCCCTACCGCGGCGCTCAACAAGGTGCTGGCCGAGGCGGTCTCACGGCACCAGCCGCCGGCGGTGAAGGGCCGCCGGCCGCGCTTCTACTACGCCACGCAGGTCACGATCGAGCCGCCCACCTTCGTGCTCTTCGCCTCCGCTGCCAAGTCGGTCCACTTCAGCTACCAGCGCTTCCTGGAGAACCGCATCCGCGAGGCCTTCGACTTCGAGGGCACGCCCCTGCGCATCATCTTCCGCGAGCGCTCTCGGGTCGAGCTGGAGCCGAAGAAGCGCGGCCCGAAGCCGACCCCCAGGAGCAAGTCGGGTCGGAAGCCCACCAAGAAGTCGGTGCGCAAGGGCTCCTGATGCCGGCGGCTGGGGTCGGCGTCGCCGTCGTGGGCGCAGGCGCCTGGGGGACCACCCTGGCGCTGCTGCTCTCGGAGCGTGCGCCGGTCACGCTGCTCGCCCGCGACGAGGCCCACGCCGAGCGCCTGCGAGCCGACGCCGAGAACCGGCGTTACCTGCCCGGCGTGCCCCTGGGTGAGCGAATCTCGGTCACCGCAGACGCTGCCGCCCTGGCCACCGCGAGCGAGCTTGTCGTGCTTGCCGTGCCATCGGCAGCGATGCGCGCAACGGCCGCAGGCCTGGCGGCACACGTGTCAGCCGGCGCGATGGTGCTCTCGGTGGCCAAGGGCATCGAGCGCGAGACCCTGTTGCGCATGACGCAGGTCATCGCCGAGGAGATGCCGGCCGCCGCCGGGCGCGTGGCGGCGCTGTCCGGGCCCAACCTCGCCATCGAGATCTCGCGCGGGCTGCCCGCCGGCTCGGTCGTGGCCGCCCATGACGATGCCGTCAGCCGTCGGGTGGTGGACATCCTCGGCAGCCGCACCTTCCGGCTCTACCGCAACCGGGACGTGGTGGGCGTGGAGCTGGCCGGCGCGCTCAAGAACATCGTCGCCATCGTGGCCGGCGCGGTGGATGAGCTCGGGGCAGGGGACAACGCCAAGGCCGCCATCACCACGCGAGGGCTCGCGGAGATCACCCGGCTCGGCGTCGCCATGGGTGCCAACCCCCTGACCTTCGCCGGGCTGGCCGGCGTCGGAGACATCCTCGCCACCTCCGCCTCGCCCTTGTCGCGCAACCACCACCTGGGCGTGGAGCTGGCGCGGGGCCGTGCCTGGAACGACATCGAACGGTCGCTGCCCGGTGTGGCGGAGGGTGCATACACCGTGCGTGCCGCGGTCGCGCTGGCAGTTCACCACGAGGTGGAGATGCCCATCGCCAGCGAGGTCCACGCCGTCCTGTACGAGGGCAAGGACGTGCGCGCCTCGGTCGCCGACCTGCTCGCGCGCGAGTCCCGCGACGAGCTCGCCGGGCTGACCTGATGTTCCGCTGCCGTGGCCGGTCCAGTCCAGCCGACCGGCTGACGGCGCGCGCGCGAACGCTGTCGTCGCGCCTGATAGACTCATAGGCCGCCGTCGGGGCGTGGCGCAGCCTGGTAGCGCACTTGACTGGGGGTCAAGAGGTCGCTGGTTCAAATCCAGTCGCCCCGACCACATACTGAGCGTGGAATGGCCCTCGGAGGAGACTCCGGGGGCCATGTCTTGCTCGGCGCTGGAGTCCCGACTATCCGGCAGGCGCGAGGTCAGTGGGCTCCGGCGGTGGGTCCGGGAAGATGACCCCACTGGCCACGTCCCAATCGGTGGCATCCATCCACGCATACAACCCCTCATAGGCCCGCTCACCCACGAGCAGCACCGTCAAGGGCGGGTTTGCCTCCCCGTGGGTCCGCGTCGTGGTACCTGCACCCTGCCATGTACCGTCGGCGTTGTAGATGCGGTACGTCACGGTCACGAACGCGGGATGGTCGGGATACTGGACCGAGCTGATCGACGCGGTCAGCGTACCGCTGAGGCGCGGGTCGCTGGCTTCGGTGATGACCATACTGGGGCGCGAATCAAGACAATGGTTCACGCCGTCGATCTGTTCGCACGTGGCGGGAGTGCCTTGCCCGGAGCCGGACCCGAAGACGGCCGTGAACGGCACGGGTTCGGCGAGGTCGGTCGTCTCGGCCCCCGGTACACCCTGCCGTTGCTGGTCGAATGGCTGAGCGATGAGGTATACGCCTCCAAGGACGAAGATGATGGCCCCGGCGGCGATGGCGTTGACTGGGCTGAACATGGTCTGGGTCCTCCAGAGGAGTGTGGGGGCGTGGCCGTTGCGGGCCGGGATAGGGCGGAGCCGGTTCTCGGCTGTGTCGGTGGCAGTGGATGTCCGCGTCGTCGGACGGATCGCCGGTCGTGGCCACCAGCGGCGCTGTTGCCTGGTCCGCGGCACGTTGGCCATGACCCTGGCGACGCCCGCCTGCACCTTCGGCCGGGGTGTCTCACGCTTCCGAAGCCAGGCCTCGAGGAGGGGCTGCAGCTGTTCGTCGTTCATCGCAGAGCCTCCTGCTTCCCGGCGACGACCGCCACACTGCGTGCGTCCGCGTCGAGGGCCGCACGCATCGCCCGGGTCGCCGCCTGCAGGCGCTTGTAGACCGTCCAGCGAGGGATAGCGAGTGTCGCTGCGAGGTCCTCCGGGCTCATGCCCAGCAGGAAGCGCAGGACGATGACGACGCGATGGTCCATCGACAGGCGCTGGAAGCCTCGCTCCAGCTGGTCGCGGTCGGCGACGACGCCATAGGCATCGACAGCCCGCAGTTCATCAGCGGAGGCGAGATCGACGCGGGTCATCCACTTCGACTGCCGCCTGGCCTCGGCGTAGCACGCTCGCACCAGCAGTCGATACGACCACGCCTCGTACTTGGCGGGGTCACGCAAGCGGCGCACCTTGCGCCAGATGTCGAGCAACGCCTGCTGGGTCGCATCCTCCGCCGAAGCGGGATCGGCCAGGACGCTGTAGGCCAGCCGTTGGAGCCGGGCATAGTCGGCCGTGGCAAGCGTCTCGAAGGCGCGCTGGTCGCCCGCTTGAACCCGAACCACGAGGTCTTGGTCCATGCCCCCGCACCCCCTTGGCCGACGGCCGTCGGGCCACCGGAGGGGACCGAGTCACATCCGGTCCTCTACATGGTATGAGGGCTGGCAAGGCGGATGTTGGAAGTCTTCGTCGCGGCAAGACAAGCCGGATGAGCTGACCAGTTGGGCCTTCACGGCAGCGATGACGTCCTCTGTCGGAACCTGGGTCCTGGCCTTCGTGTCGGCGTCCCGCGGGTCCACGAGCAGCCCGCCGGGGTCCGCAACCCGTCCGAATCCTGCCGCCGCTGGCACATGCCGTCCTTGTGGCGGCGTCGATGGCGGACTGCAAGGGGCCTGTAACTCGCCGGCGACGACCTGTCCGACCGCCTGCAGGCCGACGCGGCGTACCGTCGGAGGATGAACACCGACCCGGCGAACGCCAGCCCCACAAGCACAGACCAAGAGGATCCTCGAACGAGTGGCGACCAGCCGCCATTCCCTGAGCAACGCCAGTCACCGCCCGGTCTCGAGGCAGAGATGGAGCCAGCGCCCGACTTTGGTGAGGACTCGTATGAGGGCCACGGGCGGCTGAGCGGCAAGGTCGCCCTGATCACCGGTGCCGACAGCGGCATCGGCCGTGCCGTCGCACTCGCTTACGCCCGCGAGGGTGCCGACATCGTGGTCTCGTACCTGGAGGAACGCGAGGACGCCCAGGTGACCTGCCGCATCGTCGAGCAGGCCGGTCGCCGCTTCATCGATGCACCCGGTGACATCGGCGACGAGCGCCACAGCCGGAAGCTCGTGGAGCGCTCGGTCGACGAGCTGGGTCGACTCGACATCCTGGTGAACAATGCCGCCCACCATGATCGGTTCGAGCGCTTCGAGGACATCTCCTCGGCGGAGTGGCACCGGACGTTCGATGCCAACATCCATGC
>DATHSE010000049.1:0-1901 GCA_035464455.1 Anaerolineae bacterium
TGCCCGCTTCCCCGACGAGCCCGGCGCCACCATCGCCTTCCCGGTGGTGCAGACCTGCGGCACGATGGAGCGCGCCTGGACCGACGACGGGAGCGAGATGGCGGCGCCGACGGTGACGCTCAACGAGCGCTTCGGCCCCCGCGACATCCTGGACCTGCGCGACGCCGTGGTGCAGCTGCGGAGCGAGGTCGATGGGCTGATCGAGCAGCTGGGCGATGTGAACGTGGGCAACCTCCGTTCGCGCGTCAGCGACACCGAGAGCGGGCTGACGGACATCGTCGACCGGCTGGATGCGCTCGATGAGCAGCTCGGGCAGATGGCCGACCAGAGCCAGGAGCAGTAGAGGAGGGATGGCCTGGGCCTGGGCCGTATCATCCGCGGCCCAGGCATCGAGGCCGCAGGCGGGAGTGCCCTACGTCGGATCTGCCGCGGCTCGCCGCCGCGTGAAGCCGTCCACGAAGCGACTCAGGGTGTCGGACATCCGGCCGCGCTCCATGACCACGTCGATGAGGACGAACCGGTCGCGGGTGGCGACGGCCAGCTCGAGGGCCTCGGCCAGTTCCCGACGAGTCCGCACGCGGATGCCGAGGCCCCCCAGCGGCCCGGCCAGCTCGTGGAAGGGCCAATCGTCGAGATCGTTGAAGCCCGCGTCCGGCTGGAACGCGCGCAGCATCTCCCAGGACGCGTTGTTGAACACGATGACGATGGGATCCCAGCCGTAGCGGCGACAGTTGCCCAGCTCCCAGCCGGTCATGGCGAAGGCGCCGTCGCCGACGAGGACGAGAGGTCGCTCGCCGGTGGCCACCTGCACACCCAGGCCGGCGGGCACGCCGAAGCCCATGCCCGCGTAGTAGCCCGGTGCGGCGAGGGCATGCTGGTCGATGTCCATGGCCGTGAAGAGGCAGTCGCCCATGTCCGACGCCATCGGCAGTGGCCCATGGGAACGCATCATGTCGTTGATGGCGGTGGCGATGTCGTTCGGGCTCACCGACGCATCGTCCGCCGGCAGGTCATACGGCGGCGGCGGCGGATCCGGCAGGTCGAGACGCATGCCCAGCGGCCGGGCCATGCCGGCCATGGCGGTGACCAGATCCGCGAGCGGCACATCGGCATAGACGTGGAAGCCGAGCCGCACCTGGCGCTCGGCCGCGAGGATGGTCTGGCGCAGGTCGATCTGGCGCATCGAGATCGCGAAGTTGGTGTCCGAGAGGATGACGCCGAGGAGCAGGAGCGCGTCCGAGGACTCCACCAGCTCGCTGATCTCGGGTTGGCCGGCGACCCCGATGTAGGTTCCCAGCGGGGGGTTGGCCGAGTCGGCCAGTAGTCCGCGACCCATGAATGTGGTGACCACCGGGATGCCAAGCCGTTGCGCAAGGCCGGCGACCGCCTCCTCGATGCCGTAGCGACGGATCTCGGCATCGACCATCAGCACCGGTGAGCGAGCCGACCTGAGGCGCTCGAGGATCTCGGCCGCCGCGGCCGCCACCGCGTCGGCGTCGACGGGGCTCGGCGGAAGCACGGGCACAGGCGCGATGTCCACCTCGACCATGTCACGCGGGACCTCGATGTACACCGGCTGCGAGCGCTCGCGGCAGGTGCGCAGAACGCGGGCGATCTCGCCGCTCGCGGTGGCGGGGTCGTCCAGCACGGCCTGGTCGCAGGTGATCTCGCGATAGACGTTGAGCTGCGACTCGATCGTGCGTGCCTGGTGGTGCACCAGCAGACCGCTGGAGCGCTCTGCGCGGGATGGCGCCCCGGAGAGCACGACCACCGGCGTCCGTTCGGCGTAGGCGCCGGCGATGGGATTGACGAGGTTGAAGGCGCCCGCCCCGTAGGTGATGGCAGCCACGCCGATGCCACCGTGGAAACGGGTGGCGGCGTCGGCGGCAAAGCCCACCGCC
>DATHSE010000050.1:0-6195 GCA_035464455.1 Anaerolineae bacterium
CGTGGATCGCTGGCGCCGCGGGTCGCTGGCGCCGTGAGTCGCTGGGTGCGCTCGGATGGCGTGGGCAGGCACGCGTGCTCGGTACGAGCGGGATCGTAGCGCAGGCCGTGGGGAGGATCGGAGACGACGGAGGTCCTCCCCCATGGCGCGGCCGGATGCGGCCGATGCAGGGAGTACTGGAGGCGACGACCGGATTCGAACCGGTGAATAATGGTTTTGCAGACCATCGCCTTAGGCCACTTGGCTACGTCGCCCTGATTCACGGCCGGTCCCAGCGTACCGCATCGTGCTGGCTGCCCCTCGAGGATTCGAACCTCGGTTCACGGATCCAAAGTCCGGCGTCTTACCACTAGACGAAGGGGCAACGCAGTACCCCGACAGTCTACGAGGTAAGAAAGGGAGTGGAGCGGAAGACGGGACTCGAACCCGCGACCCTCACCTTGGCAAGGTGATGCTCTACCAACTGAGCCACTTCCGCCCGATCCGAACGAGCAACCGACCGGCGCCATGTTTGTGGTGCCGAGAGCCAGATTCGAACTGGCGACACCGCGATTTTCAGTCGCGTGCTCTACCAACTGAGCTATCTCGGCCCGCTGGTGCGGTCGGGATATTAGACCACATCTTGGCCAGCCAGCACAACCGCGGGCCCTGGGACCATCGGCTGCTGCAGGATTAGCGTTTCTTCATCCGGGAGCCCCTTACCGAAACGTTTGCGCGTGCTAGATTGGGGATGGCCGAACCCCCGTGCGCGGGGGACGGGGGAACCGATCCTGATGGGTTTCCACCTTGGGGCGAATCGCGGAACGTCCGCGCAGGCCACGTCAGTGGCCGAGCCCGACAGCTCACCTCGCAGGCCAAGCCGTGACTTGATCGAGGTGTCGTCCCTTGGCTTGGCCGTTCTCGTCCGCGTTCTCCGTGTCGCCGACTGTGGCTGCCCGCGCGAACCTGACGGCGACACAGCGGAACCTGGCGCTCGACCTGTCGTCCGCGGTCGGGCTCGGCGGCATGTTCGCCGTCGTCGGCGTGCTGCTGCCGTCGGTCGCGCGGCGCGAAGGCCTCGACTCGGTGGGCCTCGCGGTGCTGGCTGCCCTCCCCTTCCTGGCCAGCCTGGTGACCCTCTTCGCTGGGCGCATCGGGGCTCGAACCCCGGCTCGCATGGCGCTGCTCCGCTCCCTGGGGGCCGTGGGCGTGCTGCTGGTCGTCATCGCGCCGGAGCCCCTGTTCATCGCGGTCGCCATCCTCGGCTTCTGGATGATGTTCGCCCTGGGTGCGCCGATGCAGCAACGCATCTGGGCCACCATCTACCCCTCCCGCGATCGCGGGCGCATGCTGGGCTACGTCGGGACCGCCCGCTCGGCAGCGGGCACGGCCGCGCTGCTGGCCATCACGCTGCTGGCCGCCTCCTCCGGTTGGGTCGCCATCGTGGCGGTCGTGGTGGTCATCGGCGCCGTCTGCAGCCTCGCCGTCAGCCGCCTGGCGGCGCCGGGCATCGACATCGACCACCGCTTCGGCGCGCTCGAGTCCATCCGCTCGGTGACGAGCCAGCCGATGCTGCGCCGCATCACGGCCGCGCAGCTGCTCTTCGGGGGTGGCTTCGTGGTCGCGCCCGCGCTCATCGCCATGTTCCACGTCGACCGCCTGGGCCTGGGCGTGGAAGAGATCGCCCTCGCCGGCCTCGTCAGCTATGGCAGCACGGCGGTCACCTTCAGCCTCTGGGGGCGGCTGGCCGGCCGCGTCGGCGCGCTCATGACCATCTCCACTGGCGCCCTCGTCGGCGTCACGGCGATGGCCCTGTTCGCGCTGGCGCCGAGCCTGCCGGTGGTGCTGGTCGCCACCATGCTGCTGGGTGCCTCGGGCGCAGCCGTCGACACCGCCTGGCCGCTGCTGATCGCAGATCACGCACCTGCCGAGCGCCAGGGCGAGGTCGCCGCCGGCCTCAATGCCATCATGGGCGTTCGAGGGCTGCTCGCCCCCTTCGTGGTGATGGCGCCCATCTTCGCCGGTGTGACCGACGTGACCGGCGGCCTGCTCATCAGCGTGGCGTCGATGGCAGCCGGTGCCGTCATCTACGCCCGCATCTCAGGCCTGTGGCGGATAGTGTCGACGAGGGCGGCGGTGGTCCTGGGCCAGCGGGTTCAGCGCAGGCCGGCGATCTCCGAGATCTGACTCTCGTCGATCTCGGGCTGGCCGGTGAGCTTGCGCAGGCGGTTGATGCGGTCGACGATGGCCGGGTGGGTGCTGAACAGGCCCCGCGCGCTGTGGTCGAGCTTCTTCACCGGATTGACGATGTAGAGGTGCTGGGTGGCCCGGTTGGCGCCTTCCAGCTTCTCCTGGTCGCTGCCGAGCTTGGCCAGAGCCCGCTCCAGGCCGTACGGGTTGCGTGTGAGCTGGACGCCGGTAGCGTCGGCGAGGTACTCGCGCTGTCTGTTTACGGCCATCTGGACCAGGCTGGCGAAGAGCGGCGCCAGGATGGCCACGATGAGGCCGATGAAGAGGATGATGACCTGGGCGCCACCTCCGCCGCTGCCACTGCGGCGACCGCGGCTCATGCCACCCCAGAAGGCGAAGCGCGCCAGCATGTCCGCCAGCATGGCGATGGAGCCCACGAGCACTCCCACGAGCAGGCTGAAGCGGATGTCGTAGTTGGCCACGTGCGCGAGCTCGTGGGCGATGACGCCCTGCAGCTCCTCGCGGTCGAGCCGCTGGAGCAGGCCGCGGGTGATGGCCACGCTGGCGTGCTCGGGGTCTCGCCCGGTAGCGAAGGCGTTGAGCGCGCTGTCCTCGATGATGTAGACCTTGGGCTCGGGGATGTTCGCCGCGAGGGCCAGCTCACGCACCACGTTGAGCAGCTGTGGCTCCTCGCCCTGGTCGACCTGCCGGGCGCCAGAGACGCTGAGCACCATGCTGTCGCCCCCGAAGAGGGCGAACATCGTGAGCACGAACGCGATGATGCCGCCGATCGGCACGAACCAGATCGCCTCCGCGGGGTCGCCGGCGAAGTAGAAGCCCATGAACCAGCTCAGGACCACGAAGATGAGGATGACGATCACCATCAGCGCGATCGACCGCACCTTGTTCTGGCGGATCTGCGCATGGAACGTCTCGCGCACGAGCGTCACAGGAGCACCATCGGCACGGTAGCGGGGCGAGGGGCGCGGGTCGCCCGAGCGCGCGCTACGAGGCCGCCTTGTCGTCCTTGCCGAAGCCGAGATCGACCTGGGGCACCTGCTCGGCCTCAGGCTCGGCGTCGAAGAACTCGCGCTTCCCGAAGCCCAGCGGCCCTGCGATGAGGACGCTGGGGAAGGTGGCGATGGAGGTGTTGTAGTCGAGCACCGAGGCGTTGTAGTGCTGCCGCGCGAAGCTGATCTGGTTCTCGGTCGTGGTCAACTGCTCCTGCAGCTCCAGCACGTTCTGGTTGGCCTTGAGCTCGGGGTAGTTCTCGACGGTGGCGAACAGTGAGCGCAGGGTGGAGGTCAGCGCGTTCTCTGCCACGGCCTGCTCGTGCGTCCCCTGGGCACCCGCGGCAACGGCATTGGCACGCGCCTCGGTCACGGCGGTGAGGACCGACTGCTCGAAGCCCATGTAGCCCTTCACGGCGTCGACCAGGTTGGGGATGAGGTCCCAACGTCGCTTCAGCTGGACCTCGATCTGGGCGAAGGCCTCGTCGATCCGCAGCCGGCGCTGCACCAGGCCGTTGTAGATCAGGATGCCTGCGGCGAACAGGACCACCAGGATGATCCCGATGATCAGCAAGATCTCCATCAACTCCTCCGATCGGCGTCAGCGGCCAGATCGAACCGGCCGGTCGCTACAGAGTACCCGCTCCGGCTACGTGAGCACAGCCCGCCCTTGAGAGGGCGGAGTCGAAGGAGGACGACCAGCGGGTCAGCCGCAATCCTCGCAGTGGACGTCACCGGGCGTCTCACCGCGCACGAGGTCGCTGAGCCAATCGACCAGGCGCACCCCTTCGACCTCCAGCTCGTACAGGGCGTCGCTGTCCAGGATGGTGTGACTGCTGCCTGGTGCGATGTAGCTCACCACCTCGACGCCGTCGGCCTCGATGTCAGCCTCGTTCTGCTCGATGAGCGCGAGGAGTCCGTCCGAGGGCACACCGACGAGCGATCCGTAATAGGCCTGGGTCTCGTCGTAGGCGAAGTCGAAGCGGGAGAAGGTCACCTCGGGCGCGTGTCGGCCGGCGTAGCGATACAGGTCCGGGATGCCCCAGTCGCGCAGGCCCAGGCCCTCCGTCTCGGGCCAGTCGGGCACCGCGTCCAGCGTGCCCCACAGGCTGCCGATGTAGGCGTTGAGCAGGGGGTCGCTGGGGAAGGCGCCCGAGCCATCGCCCAGCGCCACGATGCGTGCCTCGGGAAGCAGGTCCGCAGCGAGGGCAGCGTACAGGGGCGTCGGGATCGATCCACCGCTCATGCCGGCCACCACGAGCTCGGCAGTGTCCGGATAGCTGCTGACCAGGTGCTCCAGCGCGGCCGTCCCGTTGACGTAGCCGCGATGCTCCACCGTCAGGCCCTCCGTGTACTCGGTGCTCCGGTTGCCCAGATGGGCGTCACCGGTGCAGTAGGGCACGTAGACGAAGGTGTGGCCCGCCAGCGGGTTCTCCGGGTTGCTGGCGTCGAAGATGCCGCCGCGCTCGGCCAGCCACTCGGGCGTGGCCAGGCTCGATGAGATGTACGACGTCTCGGGGCCGTCGAAGGCGCAGGTCTCGGCGCTGAAGCAGGCGCCGCCGCCCTCGAAGTAGAGCACGAGTCTGGTCGGATCGCCGGCTCGCTCGAGGAAGCGGACCGGGCTGCCGTCGGCACAGCTCGTCGGTGCCTCGGTGCTGAAGGGCGTCCACCCTTCCTCGGCGACGACGAGACTGGCTCCCAGCGCGAGGAGGCCGGCGGCGGCGAGCGACACGGAGCAGAGGACGCGATTGGAGATGGCACGCATGCTCCAAGGGTAATCGGCCCTGCCTCGAACGCGCTGACGGGCCACCTGGGCAGCGTCAGGTGCCCTGTGAGCCTGGAACCGCGGTGTATCATCGGCGGCATGGGGACCCAGCGTCAGCCGACGGCAGCGGAGGCGCTGCAGGCGTGGCGTGACGCCGAGCGGCAGGCCATCCGCGTCACGGCGCAGCGGGAAGCGGCGGATGAGGCAATGGCAGCTGCCGCCCTTGCCGAGGAAGCGGCGCGAGCGACCGCCACGGCAGCTGCGGCGGCCGTCGTGGCTGCCAACGAGGCCTCGCGGGCCGCGGCCGCCACGTCAGACGCGGCTGCCAAGGTCCTGCAGGCGACGCAGTCCGAGGGGGATGCCCGTCGCCTCCTCGAGCAGGAAGCGCTGGCTGCCGAGGAAAAGGCGCGGGCCGCGCACCGGGACGCCGTTGACCGCGCCGCGAGCCGATATGGCCGCGGGAACGGGGAGTAAGGACGACACACGCCACCGGACCTGCCAGCGAGCCACGCGAGTGCCCCGGGGCTTGGCAGACCGTTCACGACGCGGGTGGATGGTGGGCGGTACAGGACTCGAACCTGTGACTTCCTCGGTGTAAGCGAGGCGCTCTGACCGACTGAGCTAACCGCCCGCGAGGAGGATGATGCCACGCTCGGTGCGGGCCACCACCGGGCACGGGCCGACGCCCGTCATGCTCCAGGGGATGGTGCCCAGGCCGGGACTTGAACCCGGATGAGTTGCCTCATACGCCCCTCAAACGTACGCGTATACCAATTCCGCCACCTGGGCCAGGTGCTGTGATCGAGCGTGGTACCGCGGGAGGGACTTGAACCCACACGACCGTAATGGTCACTAGGTCCTGAACCTAGCGCGTCTGCCTATTCCGCCACCGCGGCACGAGATCGAGCACAACGCTCGACGAGCGAAACGCGATGGTAGCACGAAGGGCGCCGAGAGAGGCGCTCGTCGCCCAGGGCGGCGCGCCCGCACCGACCCGCGGCGCCCAGACGGAACCGCGGCTACTCGCCGATGTAGATGAGCAGCGACACCGCGACGAAGATCACCGCGAGGATGATGGTGAACTGGTAGAGGCGCGCCTCCACCCCACGGCGGGTGCGGAAGCTGGAGCCATCGCCGCCTCCGAAGGTTGCGCCCAGGCCGGATCCACGCGCCTGCATGAGGACGGCAGCCATCAGGCCCAGGGCAGACAGCAGCAGCGAGAAGAAGAGGAAGACTTCCACGGTTCGGAAC
>DATHSE010000051.1:0-4036 GCA_035464455.1 Anaerolineae bacterium
TGCGCGGATTGAGGCTGGCATAGGGATCCTGGAAGACCACCTGCATCTGCTTGGGCACCTCCTGGCGCTCGGACCTGGACATGGTGGTCACGTCCTTGCCCTTCAGGTAGATCTGTCCGTCGCTGGCGTCGAGCAGCTGCAGGATGACCTTGCCCAGGGTGGTCTTGCCACAGCCGGATTCGCCCACCAGGCCGAGGGTCTCGCCGCGACGGACCTCGAACGAGACGCCGTCCACGGCGCGCACGGCGGCGACGGTGGAGAACCCGAACAGCCCACCCTTGATGGGGAAGTGCTTGACGAGGCCCTCCACTCGTAGCAGCGGCGCGCTCGCACTGGTCGGCACGCTCAGGGTGTTGGGCTCGGCCACGCGCATCTCGGTCACGAACCAGACCCCCTCTTGTCGCTGGCGGAGGGTTCCTCCAGCACCGGTGGCTCGACGGACAGCTCCAGCGCAGCAGCCACGGCGACGTCAGCTGCAGCGTCGCGACCGATCTGCGGCGGCTCGCCGTCAGGACCGAGCCAGCAGCGGGAGATGTGATGCTCGCCCAGGCTTCGCACCGGCGGAGGCGTGTCACACACTGGCATGGCCATCGGACAGCGGCGCTTGAAGAGGCAGCCGCTGGGCAGGTTGAGCGGATTGGGAACGACACCGCGGATGACTTCCAGGCGCCGCCGGCGTTCACCAAGCTTGGGGATGGAGGCCAGCAGCCCCTGGGTGTAGGGGTGGTGTGGCTGCTCGTAGATGGTGATGGCGTCGGAGCGCTCGACGACCTTGCCGCCGTACATCACCACGACCTCGTCGGCCATCTCCGCCACCACGCCCAGGTCGTGGGTGATGAGCATGATGGCCATGTCGTTCTGTTCGCGCAGCTCCTTCATCAGCTCCAGGATCTGGGCCTGGATGGTGACGTCGAGCGCTGTCGTGGGCTCGTCGGCGATGAGCAGCTCCGGCTCGGTCGAGAGCGCCATGGCGATCATGACGCGCTGGCGCATGCCACCGGAGAGCTCGTGCGGATACTGCCGGGCACGCTGCTTGGGGTCGGGGATGCCGACGCGCGCGAGCATCTCGATGGCCCGACGGCTGGCCTCCTTCGAGCCCATGCTGGAATGGAGCGTCAACGCCTCGGAGATCTGGTCACCGCAGGTGTAGACGGGGTTCAGCGAGGTCATGGGTTCCTGGAAGATCATCGCGATGCGGTCACCGCGCGTGGCCTCCATCTGCTTCTCGGACAGCGTCAGCAAGTCGGTCCCACGGAGCCGCGCGCTGCCGGCCACGATGCGGCCGGGCCGCTCGATCAGCCGCATCACCGACATGGCCATGACGCTCTTGCCGCACCCTGACTCCCCCACCACACCGAGCGTCTGGCCACGACGGATGCCGAGGCTCACGCCGTCGACGGCCTTGACCGTGCCGTCGAGCGTGTCGAACCAGGTTCGCAGCCCGTCGACCTCCAGCACCATGTCGTCAGCGCTGCCCGCGCCGGCCACCACGGGCGTCTCCACCTGCACGCTCACTTGACGTCGATCTTCTGGCGCGGGTCGAGCGCGTCACGCAGGCCGTCGCCGAGGAAGCTGGCCGAGAGGACCATCAGCACCAGGATGACGCCGGGCCAGAACACCATCATGGGCGCCCGGATGAAATAGGTCTGCGCGTTGTTCAGCATGTTGCCCAGGCTTGCCTCCGGCAGGCTGATACCGAAGCCGAGGAAGGAGAGGGCCGCCTCCACCACGACCGCATCCGCCACGCCGATGGCGGCGGCCACGATGAGCGGACCGGTCGCAGGCGGCAGCATGTGGCGGAAGATGATGCGGCGGTTGCTGGCACCCAGCGCGCGTGCCGCCTGCACGAAGTCCATCTCGCGCAGCATCAGGAACTCGCCACGGATGAGCCGTGCGGCCAGCGTCCAGCCGGTGATGCCGATGGCGATGACCACGACCCAGACGTTGCCCTGGCCGAAGAAGCCCACGATCATCAGGATGATGAACAGGATGGGCAGGGTCAGCACGATATCGACGAAGCGCATCAGCATGTTGTCGACCCAGCCGCCCAGGTAGCCCGCGATGGCGCCAACGAGGCTGCCCAGTCCGGCGATGATGATGACGGCGCTGAAGCCCACGATGAGCGAGGTCTGCGTGGCCTTGGCCAGGCGCACGAACACGTTCTGGCCGATCTCGTCGTAGCCCAGGGGCGCGTGCGGGAACTCCGGCGGCGCGTAGATCTTCTGCAGGCTCGGGTCCTTGTACATGTCGCCCGTCAGCAGCGGCACGAGGACCGCGTAGGCGATGAGGACCGCCAGGACGAAGAGCGAGATGACGGCCATGCGGTGCCGGACGAAGCGGCGCCGAACGAGCTGCCAGTACGTGCGTACCGGCGCGAGATCGACCTCGTCGATCTCGTCGGACAGACCGGTGACGGCAGGCGCCGCCACGATCGGTCTCACGCTGTCCTGGGGATTTGCCGTGGCGATGACGTCTCTCCTAGTACTTGATGCGCGGATCGACGAAGCCGTAGAGCAGGTCCGCCAGCAGGTTGCCGAGGATGACGGCGGCACCGCTGAGCATGGCCACGGCCATGATGACGGGATAGTCCTTGTTGCCCACCGACTCGACGAACATGGAGCCGATGCCGGGCCAGCTGAAGATCGTCTCGGTGATGGCGGCGCCGGCGATGAGCGTCGGGATCGAGAGGCCCAGCAACGTCACGATGGGGATGAGCGCATTGCGCAGCGCGTGCTTGTAGAGCACGGTGCGTCGGGGCAGGCCCTTGGCCTTGGCCGTGCGGACGTAGTCCTGGTGCAGCACGTCGAGCATCGATGAGCGGGTGTAGCGGCTCCACGCGGCGATGCTGAGGATGGCCAGCGAGGTCACCGGCAGGACCATGTGCCAGGCGATGTCAACGGGGTCACCCCGCGAGCCCAGGCTCTCCATGCCGAAGAGGGGGAAGCCGATGGCGCCGCCGGTCCACTGCCTGACCAGCACACCGCCCAGGTAGAGCACGTAGGTGCCCAGCAGGAAGGAGGGCAGGGCGTAGCCGATGGTGGCGGTGGTGGTGATGATCTTGTCGGTCCAGCTGTACTGCCGCACGGCCGCGATGATGCCGATGGGGATGGCGAAGATGATGGTCACGATGAGGGCGGTGCCCATCAGCAGGATGGTGGGCGGCAACCGGCGTGCGACCTTCTCGAGGACGGGCAAGCCATCAACGAAGCTGTAGCCCCAGGCCTCGATGTTCCAGACCTGGAAGAAGGTCGTGACCCACGCGAAGTACTGCTCCGGCAGCGGCTTGTCCAGGCCGTAGGAGCGGATGAGCGCCTCGATCTGCTCCGGTGGCACGCGGGGCGTGCGGAAGCGGTCGGTGGGGTCCCCGGGCGAGGCGTACACGATCAGGAAGACGATGACCGAGACGCCGATGAGGATGGGGATAGCCTGGATGAGGCGCCGCGCCATGTAGCGAGCCATCAGCTGGCTACCTGGTACGGCGATCCGGCCATGATTGGAGGGGGCACGTGCTCTGTCAGTGCGGAAGGTAGGCGCGTGGGGGGCCGCGCTCGGCGCTGGGCGCCTGCACGACCCCCCACGGCGTGACTAGGTCACGCCTGAAGCTCGGTCGATCGGCTATTCGGCGACGGTGGTGCCACCCTTGTTGATCTTCTCGAACTGGTAGAACCAGGTGGGGGTGCTCATGACCTCATCGGTCCACTCGTTCTCACCCTGGACCGCGACGTTGAGGCCCTCCTTGGCCTCGTCCGACCAGGCCCACAGAGTCGGAAGCTCCTCGGCCATGATCATCTCGAACTCCTGGTAGATCTCGGCGCGCTTGGCCTGGTCGAGTTCCTTCAGACCAGCCTCGATCAGCTCGTCCGCACGCTCGTTGTCGAAGCCGATGTAGTTGTACGTGTCCGGCAGGTCCTCGGTCACGATGTTGCTGCTGTGATAGAGGCTGTAGGGATCGGGATCGTAGCTGGTGCTCCAGCCGCCGAAGTAGGCGTCCCACTGCTCCTGCTGGCCGGCCATGATGAGCGGCCACTCGAGGCCC
>DATHSE010000052.1:0-16012 GCA_035464455.1 Anaerolineae bacterium
GACCGTCTACCAGGAGCGCGCGCTCGCCGAGCAGCAGCCGCTCTGGCGCAACATCTTCGTGGGCCGCTACATCAGCAACCGCCTGGGCCTCATGGACGTGGGCGAGATGCGTCGAATCACCGAGCAGCTCATGACCCAGGAGATGGGCTTCACCTCAGCCGTGCTCACACCCGATACCACCGTCACCGGACTCTCCGGCGGCGAGCGCCAGGGCCTGGCCATCGTCCGGGCGCTGCACTTCGAGGCCCAGATGATCATCCTTGATGAACCCACCATGGGTCTCTCGCTCAAGGAGACCGAGAAGCTTCTCAAGTTCGTGGATGGCATCCGCGCCAGGGGCAAGTCGGCCATCTTCATCGACCACAACTTCTTCCACGTGTACTCGGTCGCCGACCGTATCGTCGTGCTGGACCGGGGCAAGGTGGCAGCGGACTTCCCCAAGTCGCAATACACGCTCAACGAGCTCATGGACATCATGCGCGAGATCGCCTCCACGGGGTTGTTCGAGGCCGACCGCAGCCTGTCGGGCCCGGGTGACGCGGACGCGAACGTGATGCACGGAGTCCAGTCGTGAGCGCTCCTGCTGTGAGCCCCACCTCGCCCCCGAGCACCAAGGAGCAGGCTCAGCGAACGAGACTCACCATCTTCACCACCAAGTGGGCCGGGCAGATCGGCATCACGATGGCGTTCCTGTTGCTGTGGGCCGTCTTCCTCGCCCTGGCGCCCGATACCTTCGCCGGGGACCGTATCTACAAGTCCTTCGGCCAGACCGTCCCGCAGTTCGCCATCATCGCGATGATGCTGACGATGGTCATCGTGTCCGGCGACATCGACCTGTCGTTCCCGTCAGTGATGGGCCTTGGCATGGTCGGCTTCGTCTGGGTCTGGGATGCCACCGACATCGTTCTCCTCGGTGTGATCGCGGCCATCGGCGTCGGCGCAGCTGCCGGCCTCTTCAACGGTCTCATCATCACCTTCATCGGGCTGCCGTCTCTGGTCGTCACCATCGGCACCCAGTTCCTCTTCCGAGGCATGACGTTGGTGCTGGTGGGTGGCAGCTCCTTTGCCCTGGCGGCTACCCGCGGTGATCCTGCGCGCGAGGCGTTGGTGGGCAAGCCGCTCGGCATCCCCATGGAGTTCGTCTGGTTCCTTGGCATCACGGTCCTTGCCTGGGTCCTGCTCAACCGGCACAGGCTCGGTGGCAATACCTACGTCATCGGTGACAACGCCCAGACCGCGCGCCTCATGGGCGTGCCGATCAGGCGCACCCGTATCGTGCTGTTCATGCTCACGGGTATGGCGGCCGCGCTGGCTGGCATGATGTTGAGCCTGCAGGTGGTGAACTTCTACCCGAACGTGGGCAGCGGGCTGCTGCTGCCGGCACTGGCGGCCGTGTTCGTTGGTGGCACATCGGTCTTCGGCGGCCGCGGCTCGGTCTACGGCACCTTCCTGGGCGCGTTGATGATCGGCGCGATCCCGGCCGGCATCGTGGCAGCGGGATTGACCGACTTCTGGACCCAGGCCATCTACGGCGCCATCATCCTGATCGCCATCAGCATCCACGCGGTCCTTCAACGCCGCTTCCAGCGCTAGCCAGCCGGCTGGAGGCGGCGCAGGCCGCTACTCTTCGAGACATGACGAACGACGCTGCGCCGGACCTCGCAGGACTGTGTGACGACGTGGCCGGCGAGCTGGACGAGGTCACCCGCTCGGCCGATGGCGATCTCGTGGTCTACTCGCGGCGCGGGACCGTGTTCGGTCGCGTGTCCGGGTCGCGCCTGGAGGTGCGCCTGCCGGTCGACATCGCCGACGCCGCGCTGCGGACGACCGATACGGCCGCGGGCCCGGAGCCTGGCTGGATCCGTTTCGCGCCGACGAACGACGAGCGGCACGTGATCGACCGTGCCATCGCCTGGTTCCAGACAGCCTGGCGGCACGCGGGGAAGTAACGGCCCCAGGGACGGCAAGACGCCCCGGGCCGTAGGCCCAGGGCGTGGGTGTGCTCGCGCGTGGCGGCGATCAGGCGCTGGCCGCCTCGCTGCCGGCAGCCGTCAGCTCGTCGAGGCCGAACTTCTTCTCAAGCTGCTCCATGGGCTGGAACCCGACGACGCCCTTGGGCTGGTCGCCTGGCTTGAAGTAGGCGATGGTCGGGATGCTCATGATCTGGTAGGCCTGGCTGAGGCCGGGGTTCGCGTCGACGTCGACCTTGGCCACGTCCACGATGCCGTCGTACTTGGCGGCGAGCTTCTCCATCTCGGGCGCCACCATCTTGCAGGGGCCGCACCACTCGGCCCAGAAGTCGACGACCACGGGCTTGTCGCTCTTGAGGACCTTCTCCTCGAAGGTCGCATCGGTGACTTCGATGATTGCCATCGGGCTGCTCTTCCTTTCTCCGCTCATGCGCGGAACCTGTCCGCCGTGGGCGGAAACGCCGACGCTAGTCAGCGACGGACTTGATCAACTGGTATGCCTCGAGGATGCGGGGATCGCTGAGGCGATAGAGGACGGTGTTGCCTTCCCGCCGTGATGTCACCAGCCCCGCCGCTCGCAACACCGCGAGGTGCTGGCTCATGTTGGGGACCTGGCACCTGGCCTCCCGTGAGAGATCGCTCACCGAGCGCTCCCCGCGAGACAGGCACTCAAGGACACACAGCCGCTTGGCATCGGCCAGCGCGCGGCTGATGGCTGCGTACCGCTGGCGTTCATCCTCGGTCGTGAACTCGGCGCCATCCGGCTGGACGGCATCGGTCTCGGTGGCTGTGGTCATGGGCATCATGTTCTCATCATTTGCGCAAGTACGCAAATAGGCTCGTGACGATCGTGTGACGTGACCCCGTAGGCGGGCTGCCGACGATGAGCGTGGACTCGGGCCGCAGGGGGCCTGCGATGAGCGTAAGCGCGGGCTCAACCCCGTAGGCGGGCTGCCCGCGATGAGCGTGGGCTCGGGCCGCGGTCTGCCTGCGAGTCGGCCGACAGCGACCACGGCACTTGGTCATACGTCCGTCGGGGGGCCGTTAGATGGAACAGCCACCGAGTAGACGCGGCAGTCAAGGACACGACGGCGTCGGTGCCGGAAGCCCTGAGCGTGCGAACCCATCCACAGATGGGTCAGATCCCATGGGATGGGCACGCCACATGCCTGATCGCCCGCCTAACGGCCCCCGACGGGACTTCTGACGAAGACCTGGCAGCCGAGCGCGTCTGCAGCGCTGACTGCAGGGCTCGCGGCGGTGCGAGCGGAGGTCCCAGCAACGTCGCGGTCGACGGCGCATCGGTTCCACGCGCCGCGCGCGGCACGCTCAGTCCACGCCGAGCTCATGGAGGCGCTCGTCGTCGATGCCCGCGTGATGTGCCAGCTCGTGGATGACGGTGATCCGCACCTGCTCGGCCAGATCCTCGGGATCGGGGAAGTCGGTCTCTAGTGGCAACTGGAACAGTGAGATCTTGTTCGGCAGGGCCGCGAAGTCGGCGCCCCACTCGGTCGCCGGTACGCCCTCGTACAGCCCGTAGAGCCAGTCGTCAGCCGGGTCGCCGCCCAGGCGCGACTGCTCTGGGGTGGGCACCTCCTCGATGACGATGGCGACATCCGCGAGCAGGCGGGCGAACTCGGGCGGCAGCGCGTCGAGGGCGCGCTCGACGAGGACCTCGAACGGCACGTGCCTCTTCGAAGGCAGCACGACGCGACGGCTGGGGTGGCGTCGGGCGAGCTGGCCTCGGCGCCTCAGCGGCATGCGCGACGCGGCCCCAGGGGCGTGGTCCGGCAGTACTTGACGGGCATGCTCGAAGGATGGCACGTGGCACGTTTCGATGACGCGACGCTGGCGAACGTATCCTCGAACGATGATCGCCCCAGGCCCGGACCCCGAATCGATGGTGGTGCAGCTCCAGTCCGGCGAGCGCATCCACTACCTGGCGTGGCCGGGGACGTGGAGCGAGCCAGGGGAGCAGGGCGCTCCTCGCGTGCCCGGCGTGCCCGGCGAGCCCGGTGTGCCCGGCGAGCCCGGTGTGCCCGGCGTGCCCGGTGTCAGCAGCGAGCCCGGCGAGCCCATCGTGCCCGGTGTACCCGGCGTGCCCATCGTGCTCATCCACGGGCTGACCCGCACGGCCTGGACATGGCTGCCCATCGGCCGCCGCCTCGCTGCCCGCCATCCGATCGTGGCACCGGATCTTCGCGGCCACGGTGCCTCCGACGCGCCCCTGACCGGCTACGAGCTGGATTCGCTGGCGCTGGATGTGCTGACCGTCGTCGCCGGTGCCGGCTGGGGCGAGGCCGTCGATGGCCCCCCGGTCGTGCGTGCGGGCCACGGCCTGGGGGCCATGATCGCCGTGGAGATGGCCCGCCTGCAGCCCGCATCCGTCGCCGCGGTGGCCCTGCTCGACGGCGGTTGGGAGGAGATGATGGAGGCAACGCACCTGCTGCCCGACCAGCTCGTGGAGGCCATGGCCGACCCGGCGGAGGTGCTGGCTTCCATGGACGCCTACCTCGCCGATCGGCGCGACTTCGATCCCACCACGTGGGACGCGGACCAGGTTACCGCTGCTCGCGCGCAGGTGGTCGAGAAGCATGCCGGCCACCTCGGTCTCGTCACCAGGGGCTCGGTCATCCGTCGCTGCGTCGATGCGATGTATCGATACCAGCCGCTCACTGCGCTCAGCGAGGTTCGGGTCCCGGTGGCGCTGCTGGCGGCCGGCTCGGCGGGTGCCGACGACGAGGACGAGCGCGAACGACGACTCGCCATCGAGGATGCCCAGCAGGCTCGCGCACGCGCCGGTTTGGCGCCGATGACGGTGCACGTCTTCGAAGGCAGCGGTCATGACCTGATGCGCTACCGCGCTGACGAGATCGCGCGGGAGCTCGAGAGGCTCAGCGCGTCCTGACCGTCGTGCATCCGCAGCCGGCCGGGGTCTGTCTCCGACATGGGCTCGGCTCATCCGTCCGTTGGACCGAGGGGTACCATGTGCGCCATCGTGGACTTCCTGCTCATCCTCATCGTCATCCTCTTCATCCTGCTCATCTGGCGCGGGCCGTCGATGCTGCCCCAGCTCGGGGAGGCGCTGGGCAAGGCGGTCAAGGGCGTGCGTGACAACGTCGATGGTGGCGCCAGGAAGCAGGACCACGGTGCCGGGGCTCCCGAGCAGGACCATGCTGCCGGGGCCCCCGAGCAGGACCGTGCTGCCGCGGCTCCCGAGGGCGACGTGGCTGACCGCCAGCGCGGCGCGTGACCCAGTGAGCGACCGGCCCAGCGACCAGCCCATCGAGGACGCCGTCCGCACCATCCTGGCGGAGATCGGCGAGGACCCCGATCGCTCCGGGCTCGTCGACACGCCCGAGCGCGTGCGTCGCATGTACGCCGAGCTGACCGCGGGCTACAGCATGACTCCGGCCGATGTCCTGAACGAGGCCGTCTTCGACGTCGAGTACAGCGAGATGGTGGTGGTCCAGGACATCCCCTTCCACTCGCTCTGCGAGCACCACCTGCTGCCCTTCGCCGGCAGCGCTGCCGTGGCCTACATCCCCGACCGCCGCGTCATCGGCCTCTCGAAGATCCCCCGCGTGGTAGACATGTACGCGCGCCGACTGCAGATCCAGGAGCGTTTCACGCAGCAGGTCGCCGACTTCCTGATGGAGCACCTGGCGCCCAAGGGCGTCGGCGTCGTGGTCGAGGCGACGCACCTGTGCGCCAGCATGCGCGGCGTGCGCAAGCCCGGCATGGTGATGACGACCTCGGCGGTGCTGGGCCTGTTCCGACGCAGCGACAAGACCAGGGCCGAGTTCTTCAGCCACCTGCAGCGGCCCTCACCCGGCGCACCCTAGCCGCGCCGCTGACCTACCATCACGAGCATGACCGCACGACCGTTGAAGGTGCTCATCGCCAAGCCCGGGCTCGACGGCCACGACCGCGGGGCCAAGGTGCTTGCGCGAGGCCTGCGCGACGAGGGCTTCGAGGTGGTGTACACCGGCCTGCGGCAGACGCCGGAGATGGTCGCGACCGCAGCGCTGCAGGAGGACGTAGACGTCGTCGGGCTGTCGATCCTGTCGGGCGCTCACATGACGTTGCTGCCCCGGATCTGCCAGCTTCTGCGCGACGAAGGCATGGACCAGGTGCTCGTCACCGCCGGCGGCATCATCCCCGCAGAGGACATCCCCGCGCTGAAGGCGGCTGGCGTGGCCGAGGTCTTCGGCCCCGGCACGTCCATCGGCCAGGTCGCGGACTTCATGCGGCAGCACGCACCACCGCGAGCCGGGTGACGCGACCCGCCGCGACCGGCAGCTGCCTGGCGCAGGAGGCTCGCGGCGGCTCCAGGCTGGCCCTCTCGCGCCTGCTGACAGCCGTCGAGTCGCGCACGCCTGGAGCCGAGGAAGCGCTGCGACTGCTCTACCCGCTCGCCGGAGGGGCGCACGTGGTGGGCATCACCGGTCCGCCCGGTGGCGGCAAGTCCACGCTGGTGGCGGCACTGGTGGCTGAGGCGCGGGCCCGCCATCGCGCCGTGGCGGTCCTTGCCATCGACCCCTCCAGTCCCGTGACCGGCGGTGCCATCCTGGGCGACCGCATCCGCATGCAGCAGCACGCCGGCGACCGCGACGTCTTCATCCGCTCGATGGCGGCACGCGGTCATCTCGGCGGCCTCGCCGGCACCACCGCCGAATCCGCGGCCGTGCTGGACGCCTGTGGCTTCGGTCTCGTCTTCATCGAGACCGTGGGCACCGGCCAGAGCGAGGTGGAGGTGGCGTCCATCGCCGATACCACGGTGGTCGTGCAGGCACCGGAGATGGGCGACGAGATCCAGGCCATGAAGGCGGGCCTGCTGGAGGTGGCCGACCTGGTCGTCGTCAACAAGTCCGACCGGCCCGGCGCCGACCGTGCTGCCGCGCAGCTGCGCGCGATGCTCGACCTCGGCAACGCAGAGCGGGCCGGCACGTCCGAGCACTCGCGACCACGGCCCAAGCGGCCGGAGGTGCTGCTGGCGTCCGGCCTCGATGCCGCCGGCGTGCCGGAGTTGCTGACAGCGCTCGATGGCCACCACGCAGGACGCGCCGGGGCTGACCGTCCGCAGGCTGCGCGTATCGCCCGCGCCCGCGCCCAGGTCGAAGGCATCCTGGCCGATCGAAGCCGCGAGGCGCTGTGGTCAGCCGCACGCCGCGCCGAGACCGAGGCGCTGCTGGAGCAGGTGGCAGCGCACGAGCTGGATCCCTACGCCGCTGCCGATCGCCTGCTGCAGCAGCTCGGAACGGGTCAGCCAGCTGCCACGTCCAGCTAGATGGACTGCATCATCTCGATGGGCTAAACCTCGACCGATCGCCCGCGCAGCGAGCGGAGCCAGTTGGCGAGCATGGCCATGCCGTCGGCGGTCAGGATCGACTCGGGGTGGAACTGGATGCCCTCGACCGGGTAGTGGCGATGGCGCAAGCCCATGACCAGGCCGTCGGGCGAGGTGGCCGTCACCTCGAGCACGTCCGGGAGCGAGTCGCGAGCCACTGCCAGCGAGTGATAGCGTCCCGCCTCGACAGGCGTCGGCAGGCCCTCGAAGACGCCCACGCTGCGGTGATCGACGGCCGACCGCTTGCCGTGCACGGGCTCCACGGTGATGACCTCGCCACCGTAGACCAGGCCGATCGACTGGTGTCCCAGGCAGACGCCCAGGATGGGCGTGCTCGGCCCGAATCGCTCGATGACGGCCATCGAGATGCCGGCGTTCTCCGGTCGCGACGGTCCCGGGCTGATGACGATGCCGTCCAGCTCGAGCGCTGCGATCTCCTCCAGGCTGATCCCATCGTTGCGGACCACCTCGACCGCTGCCCCCAGCTGGCAGAGGTACTGGTAGAGGTTGTAGGTGAACGAGTCGTAGTTATCCAGCAGCAGGACCCGCAGGCCCGCACCGGGCAGCTCCGTCGCGGCGGTGGTCATCGGTCGGCCTCCGTTCCCTGGATGGCTTGGGCATCGGCGATGGCGCTGAGGATGGCGCCGGCCTTGGCGGCCACCTCTGCCGATTCTCGCTCGGGCACCGAGTCGGCCACGATGCCCGCGCCCGCATGGACGTGCGCCATTCCGTCCTTCAGCACCATCGAGCGGATGGTGATGGCGACCTCCACGTCATCGGGGGCGAAGAAGCCTATGGCTCCGCCGTACGGGCCGCGCCGCTCCTGCTCCAGCTCCGCGATGGCCTGCATCGCGCGCATCTTGGGCGCCCCGGAGAGTGTCCCGGCCGGGAACACCGAGCGCACCGCATCGAAAGCATCGTGGCCATCGGCGATGGCACCTTCCACCTCGGACACGATGTGCATCACGTGCGAGTAGCGCTCGATGGCGTGCAGCGAAGGCACTCGCACGCTGCCGGGGATGGCCACGCGCCCGACGTCGTTGCGGGCGAGGTCGACGAGCATGGCGTGCTCGGCCAGCTCCTTCTCGTCCCCCAGCAGGTCGGCTTCCAGCTCCCGGTCGACCTGTGGATCGGCTGAGCGTGGCCGCGTGCCGGCGATGGGCCGGGTGGCGACGACGCCGTCGCGCACTCGCACCAGCAGCTCCGGTGAAGCTCCCAGCACCGACCGTTCCGGCCCGAGGTCGATGGCGAAGAGGTGCGGCGAGGGGTTGATGCGTCGCAGCGAGCGGTAGATCTGCAGCGGGCCCACCGAGCAGGGGAGGCTGAACCGGCGTGCCAGCACCGCCTGCAGCATCTCGCCGGCATGGATGTCGCGGACCAGGCTGGCCACGCCGGCTTCGTAGCGGGCATCAGCCGCGGGGGGCTGGGGACGCGTCGCCGCCGACGGGATGGGCACCGAGCCCTCGATGCGCGACGGAGTCGCCAGCATGGCGGCAGCGTCTGCCAGTCGCTCTCCGGCACCTGCTCCCTCGATGGTGGCGAGCGTGGCGGTCTGCGAGAGGTGGTCGAAGACGATGAGGACATCGGGCAGGTGGAAGAGCGCCTCCGGCAGGCCGATGGGATCGGCCCTCGGCACGGGCAGCTTCTCCCAGCGCGCGGCGGCCTCGTACGAGAGGTAGCCGACACCCGACGCCAGCGACACCGGCAGCGGGCTGCCGTGCATCGGCGCCGGCGGCAGGAAGCGTCGCAGCGCCTCGAGCGGATCGGCCTCGCTGAAGCGATCGATCTCGCTGTAGTCGTGCGCGTGCACGGTGGCCACACCGTCATCGAAGCAGAGGTAGCGACCTCGCACTCCGACCATCGAGTAGCGGCCGTAGCGTGCGCCACCCTCGACCGATTCCAGGATGAAGGCCAGTCGCTGCTGGTCGTGCAGGCGCAGCGCCGCGGTCACCGGCGAGATGGTGTCGGCGCTGATCTCGACCGCAGCGACGCCGGCAAGGCCGGGGCGCGGAAGCTGGGGTGTCATGGTCGGATCCCTCGGACAGAGCTACCCATCGGCACGCTCGCCGGCACGCTCGCCGGCACCCCCGCCGGCACCCTCGCCGACGTGTGCGTGGAGGAAGTCGATGGCCTCGAGATACCCACGCCAGCCATGGCCCAGGATGCGGTGGCTGACGACCGGCTCGATGACCGACACGTGGCGCCAGGGCTCACGCGCGAGGATGTCGCTGATGTGCACCTCTACCACCGGGCACGCTGCGCCCAGTAGCGCGTCGTGGAGCGACCAGGCGTAGTGCGTGAGAGCACCGGGGTTGATGATGATGGCGTCGTAGTCGCGCTCCTCGATGCGGTCGATGAGGGCGCCCTCGTGGTTCGACTGCAGGGCGCTGAGACGGTGACCCAGCGCGGACGCGTGGTCGGCCGCGGCCGCCACGACCTCGGCCAGCGTGGTGGAGCCGTAGATCTCGGGCTGCCGCTGGCCCAGACGGCCGAGGTTGGGGCCGTTGAGCAACAGCAGCCTCATCGCTGCGCCTGCGGGCTGATGGCACGGAGGGCGGCGTCGACCTCGGACTCGTCGACGTCGTCGACATCGACGACGCGGCCGATGGCCATGGGCAGGATCCAGCGCTGCCGACCGTGGCTGCGCTTCTTGTCGCGCCCCAGTGCCTGCTTGACCGCACTGGGGTCGAAGTCGCGATGGCGCTCGTAGCCAAGGCCAGCCACGACCTCGTCGATGCGCTCGGCGAGACCGGGCTCCGCGCCACGACCCTGGGCGATATGCGCCACCGCCCGCAGTCCCAGCACCACCGCCATGCCGTGCGGCAGGCGATAGCCGCTCTCGATCTCCAGGGCATGCCCCAGGGTGTGGCCCAGGTTCAGGCTACGCCGCTCCCCGCGCTCGAAGGGGTCGCGCTCGACGACGCCGAGCTTCAGCTGCACCGAGCGGTCGATGATGGCGTAGCGGGCGGCCTCGTCATCGCGCAGTGCGGCCCTGCCGCGGGTCTCCACCAGCTGCCACAGCTGCGGGTCGCCGATGATGCCGCTCTTGAGCGACTCGGCCATGCCGTCGAGCCGACGCGCTCGCGGCAGCGTGCGCAGGGTCGCCACGTCGCCGATGACGGCGATCGGCGGCCAGAAGGCGCCGGCGGCATTCTTGGCCGCTGACAGGTCCACCGCCACCTTGCCACCGATGGCTGCGTCGGTCATGCCCAGCCAGGTCGTGGGAACGGCCACGAAGTTCACCCCGCGAAGGTACAGCGCTGCCGCGGCTCCGACCATGTCGGTCGCGGTGCCGCCGCCGACGCCGAGCCAGGCATCGCCGCGTTCGGCGCCCATGTCGCTGGCAGCCTCCAGCAGCTTCTCGAGCGTGCGCAGCCGCTTCTGACGCTCGCCGGCGGTGATGCGCATCTGGCGTTCGCCGGGGAGCGCCGCCATCAGGCCCGGCAGCGCCGCCGCGGCCCGGCGATCGGCCACCACCACCGGCGTGCCGGTGCTGCCCGGGGCGAGGATGTCGTGGAGCGTGCGCTCGTCGAGCTGGTTGCCCAGCACCACCCGCGCGACGTCGGGTCCCATGAGGTGGTCGCGTCGAACGACTGCGTCAAGCAGTCGCCGCGACCGCTGACGCCCGGCCGCCGCCCCGCGCCCGGCCGCCGCCTCGATGACCTCCCGGGCGACCTGCGCGACGCTGTCGGTGCTATCGATGCGATCGTCTGCGGCACGGTAGAAGCGGGCACGCGCCTGGCGCATCGCGACCATCCGCTCGAGCGCGTTGCCGGCGAGCATGGGGCGGCGCTCCTGGTGTCGCTCGAGCCGGCCCAGGAGCACCTCGTCGGGTGCATCGAGCCAGGCCACGTGGCCCGCGTGCCACAGGGCCCAGCGGTTGAGCGGATCGATGACGGCACCACCCCCGGTGGCGATGACCGCACCATCGACCGTACAGGCCCGCTCGACGGCAGCCGCCTCGATGGCCCGGAAGACCGCCTCGCCGCGCGTCGGGATGAGCTCCGCTGGATGGGCGCCCTCGGCTCGTTCGATCTCGACATCGAGGTCGATGAGCGGTCGGTCAAGGCGCCGCGCGACCGCCGCCGCGACGGAGGACTTGCCGCTGCCGGAGAGGCCCACCAGGATGATGGCGTCAGGCACCGCTGGTCCCTCCCAGCTCGGCCTCGAGGGCGGCACGCATGGCCTGCACCGGGGCGGGGGTGCCGAGCCAGAGCTCCAGCGAGCGCCACGCCTGCCCGAGCAGGATGGCGGCTCCGGATTCGGCTGTCGCGCCCGCCGCCCAGGCCTCGCGCACGAGGCGCGTCGGGTTGGGCCGATAGACAAGGTCAAGCACGGCCAGGTCCGCTCGCAGCAGCTCCGCCGGCACGAGGCTCTCGTCGCTGCCGGTGCCCACCGGCGTGGCGTTGACCAGCAGGTCGGCAGCTGCGACGGCCCGGGGCAGGCGCTGGAGGGACCCATCGGCGCGGCGCAACACGGTCACGCGCTCGGCACCGGCCGCGCGGAGGGCCAGCTGCACCGCGCGGCTGGCACCGCCTGCGCCCAGGACGAGGGCACGGCCGGGACCGCCAGGGCAGAGCCGCGCGATGGCCTCGATGGTGGCGGGCATGTCCGTGTTGTGCCCGATGAGCCGCTCGCCGTCACGCACGACGGTGTTGACCGCCCCGGCCTCGCGGGCCACCGGGGTGACCTCGTCCACCAGTGCCGCCACGGCCGCCTTGTGCGGCACGGTCACGTTGGCGCCCCCGCAGTCGGCAGCTCGCAGGCCGGCCACGGTGGCGGGCACGGCCTCGGCCGGGATGTCGGCCAGGACGTAGCGGTGAGGCAGGTCGAGCGCCGCGAACGCGGCCGTCATCATCGCCGGCGACGCCGAGTAGGCGATGCCGTGACCCAGCAGCCGGAACGTCAGCGCCGCGGGCATCAGGCGTCCATGCCCTCGACCACGCTGGCCTCGGCGGCGGCGTTGTCAGGCAATGCGCCCAGCGGACCCGTCAGCCCGCTCCGGACCCGCGGACCCTCGGAACGGCGGCGCCGCCTTCGGACGGCGAAGCGGACGTCGCCGATGGTGTCGCCGCCCAGGTCAGCGAGGAGTGCATCGGCCAGCGCCAGCGCCAGCATGGCCTCGCCGACGACGGCAGCGCGCGGGATGATGGCCACGTCGCTGCGCTCGATGTGAGCGCGCCGTACTTCGCCGGTCTCGAGGTCGACCGCGTCGAGGGGGTTGCGCAGCGTCGAGACCGGCTTTACCGCCACCCGGGCCACGACTGCGGCACCGTTGGTCATGCCGCCCTCGGTGCCACCGGCTCGGTTGGTCTTGCGCGCCCAGCCCGGCAGGCCGGGGGCCACCTCGTCGTGGACCGCCGAGCCGCGCCGTGCGACCGTGCCGAAGCCCAGGCCGATCTCCACGCCCTTGACCGCCTGGATGCCCATCAGCGTCGCCGCGATGGCGGTGTCGATGCGCGTATCCCATTCGGCGTTGGAGCCGATGCCGACCGGCATGCCTTCGGCCACGACCACGAACGAGCCACCGACCGAATCGCCGGCCGCGATGGCCGCATCCACCTCCGCCATCATGGCTGCCTCGGCCTCGGGATCGGGACAGCGCAGCGGCGAGGGATGGTGACGGTCCTGCGCCAGCCACGCCGCCGGCACCAGCGCCGCCGGCTCGTCGGCGCCGCCGAACGCCCGGACCGGCCCCAGCTGGTCGACGAACGACCAGATGCGGACGCCGCAGGCCTCCAGCAGCTGGCGGCAGACCGCGCCAGCGGCCACCCTCGGGGCCGTCGAGCGAGCGGAGGCACGCTCGAGCACGTTGCGGATGTCAGCGGTGTCGTACTTGATGGCACCGGCAAGGTCGGCATGCCCGGGGCGCGCCAGCGTGATGGGCCTGGGTCGACGGGCGGCGGCCGTCGGCTCCACCGACATGCGCTCCTCCCAGTTGGCCCAGTCGCGGTTGGGGATGCTGAAGGCAAGGGGGGAGCCCAGGGTGCGGCCGAAACGCAGGCCGGCTGTCCAGACCACGCGGTCGCGCTCGATGAGCATGCGCCGCCCGCTGCCGTAGCCGTGCTGCCGCCGTGCCAGCTCCTTGTCCACCTTGGCCGTCGAAACGCGCAGGTCGGCCGGCAGACCCTCCAGGATGCCCGAGAGGCCGGGGCCGTGGGACTCGCCGGCGGTGAGGAGTCGAAGTCGTCGCAGGGTCATCGGGTGAGCAGCTCCATGTCCGTCCAGAAGGTGGGATAGGAGACCGCCGCGCAGGCGGGATCGTCGATGTCAACGGTACCCGCAACGCCGGTCAGCGCGGCGATGGCGAAGGACATGGCGATGCGGTGGTCTCCGTCGGTGCGGATGGCGGCAGCGCGCGGCGTCCCGCGCGAGATGACCCAGCCGTCTTCGCGCTCCTCGGCGCGCGCGCCGACGGCACGCAGGTTCTCGACCACCAGGCGGATGCGGTCGGACTCCTTGACCCGCAGCTCGGAGGCATCGCGCAGCGTGCTCACGCCCTGCGCCGCAGCCATGGCCACGGCGATGAGGGGCAGCTCGTCGATGACATCGGCCACCCGGTCACCTGCCAGGTCGATGCCGTGCAGCGGATGCCCGCCATCGACGGTGATGGTGCCGACGGGCTCGGGGCAGTCATCGGTGGGGCCGTCCGAGGCGACCTTGATGTCAGCGCCCATGTCGCGCAACACGTCGATGATGCCGGTGCGGGAAGGGTTCAGTCCCACGTCCTCGATGATGATGTGCGCATCGGGGTGCAGGGCACCAGCCACCAGCCAGGCGGCGGCCGACGAGATGTCCCCCGGCACCGAGATGTCGCGGACGGTGAACCCGGCGGGACCGTCCACCGTGGTCAACGGGCCCTCTCGGCGGACCGGCGCACCCAGCCAGGCCAGCATGCGTTCGGTGTGGTCGCGAGTGGGGCCGGGCACGGTGATGGTGGTCGTCCCCCGCGCGGCCAGTGCGGCCAGCGCCAGGCAGCCGATGACCTGGGCGCTCGCGACGGGCAGCTGGTGCTCCACCGCCTGCAGGGGACGGTGTCCACGGATGACGATGGGGGCATGGCCATCGGTGGTGGTGACGTCCACGCCCGCCGCACGCAGGGGCGCGGCGATCCGCTCCATCGGCCGGCTGGAGAGGGACTCGTCGCCGGTGAGCGTGGCGGTGGCGGCGCGGGCGCCGAGGGCACCGCTGAGCAAGCGCATGGCCGTGCCGGCGTTGCCGCAGTCGAGCGTCTCGTCGCCACGGCCGGGCAGGCAGGCTGCCGCCGGCGTCCCTCCGCCGCGGACGGTGACATGGACCAGGCCGCTGGCGTCGCTGTCGATGGCACGGACCGCGCCGATGGTGCGTAGCGCGCGCGCCATCGACAGCACGTCGTCACCGGGACGATCGAGTCGGATCTCGGCGCTGCCGCTGCCCATGGCAGTGAAGAGCAGTGCCCGGTGTGCGACCGACTTGTCGGCCGGCACGCGCAGCGAGCCCAGCAGCGCCGGCGCGGCCGCCACGGTGCCGCTGTCGCCCGGACGCTGCTGCTGTGCGGTCACCTGCCGTCGCCGTGGCTGGGGATGGGGGCGATGATGCTGCCAGCACCGGTCGCGGCCGCGTCGGTGGCAGCGCTCCGGCGCTGGGCCGAGCGCGAGACTCGCAGGATGGCCCCGAAGACCATCTGTACCTCCTCGGACGTGAGCACTCCCTCGCCGCCTCGGGCGGCACGTTCGATGAGCTCACGCTCGCGGCCGACGTCGTGTCCATGGTCGCCCGGCTCGCGCGTCTGCTGCACGGCAACCGAGAGTTCGGCGCGCTCCTCCAGCAGCGCCGCGATGCGCGAGTCGACGTCATCGATGCGGGCACGCAGCCGGCGGCGCTCCAGGGGCGGCTCGGCCGGTCGAGGGGCATGCGGCGCGGTCGGCTGGCGCAGGTACTCGTGCCGTCGCAGGTCGTCCATGAGGTCGCCGAACTCGGGGAAGGAAAGCGATTGCTCGGAGTCCGAGCGCGCACTGGGCGGATCGGGGTGCACCTCGATGATGATGCCGTCGGCGCCGACGGCGGCTCCGGCAACGGCCAGCGGGCGCACCAGCGGACGGTGCCCGGTGCCGTGCGAGGGATCGACCACGATGGGCAGGTGCGTGCGTTCCTGGATGACCGGCACCGCGCTGAGGTCGAGCGTGTTGCGGGTGGCGGTCTCGAAGGTACGGATGCCGCGCTCGCACAGGATGACGTTGGGATTGCCCGAGCTCAGGATGTACTCGGCCGCCATCAGCAGCTCATCGATGGTGGAGGACAGGCCGCGCTTCAGCAGCACCGGCTTGTGCGAGTGGCCCACGGCCTTCAGGAGGACGAAGTTGGCCATGTTGCGGGCGCCGACCTGGAGCATGTCGACGTACTCGTCGAAGACGGCCACGTCGGCTGGATCGGTGATCTCGCTCACCACCGGCAAGCCCGTTTCCTCGCGCGCCTCGGCCAGCAGCTTGAGCCCTTCCACTCCCAGGCCCTGGAAGGCATAGGGGGAAGACCGCGGTTTGAAGGCACCGCCGCGCATCACGGTCGCGCCCTCGCGCTTGACCCAGCGTGCGGTGGCCAGGACCTGCTCGCGCGTCTCGACGGCACAGGGCCCGGCGATGACGACGAGGGGCGCGCCGGCCCCGATCTCCACGGGACCCACGCGGATGCTCGAGCGGTCGGGGTGATGCTCGCT
>DATHSE010000053.1:0-7983 GCA_035464455.1 Anaerolineae bacterium
GTCGGCCGTCACGGCCTTCATGTCCTCGCTGGACGCGCGTGATGCCTCCCCGCACACCAGGCGCGCCTACCAAGCCGCCGTCGACCAGTTCCTGGTCTGGCTCGGCAGCATCGAAGGCGCGGACTGGACACGGCCGCCCCGTCGCACGCTCCGCGCCTACCTTGCCGAGCTGGACGGTCGTGGTCTGGCCCGCTCGACCATCAGCAGCCGTATCGCGGCCCTGCGATCGTTCTACCGCTTCGCCCGCCGCCAGGGCTGGGTCGCGGGTGATCCGTGGGCTGCCATCGTCACGCCCCGCCGCTCGTCGCGGCTGCCCCGGGTCCTGGAGGTCGAGGACGTGGAGCGCCTGCTCGACGTCATCCCCGGCTCCGCTGGCCACGCCGTCGGGAGCGCCTGGCAGACCGGCATCCCCCAGGCGCTCGAGCTGCGTGACCGGGCCATCGTCGAGTGCGCCTACGCAGCCGGTCTGCGGATCAGCGAGATCGCGGCTGCTCGCGTAGCCGACGTTGACATGCGCCGGGGGGAGATCCGCGTGCTGGGCAAGGGCCGCAAGGAGCGCATGGGCATGCTGGGCGGCCCGGCCCGTGACGCACTGGACGCCTACCTGGGACGTGGGCGACCACTGCTGGCGGCTGCCGGAGGGGATGACGATGCGCTCTTCCTTGGCACCCGCGGGCGAGCCCTGACCACGCGTGGCGTTCGCAAGCGGATCGACCTGCTGGTGCGTCGGGCCGGCCTGCCTGAGCACACCACGCCACACACGCTGCGCCACTCCTTCGCCTCCCACCTGCTGGAGGGCGGCGCCGACCTGCGCGTGGTGCAGGAGCTGCTGGGTCACGCCAGCCTCTCGACCACGCAGGTGTACACGCATGTCAGCCCGGGTCGCTTGCGGTCGAGCTACCGCGCGGCTCACCCGCGGGCCAGCGCGGCGGACAGGCCCCCGACGGCTGACGACGAGAACGACGACAGGCCGTGAGCCGCGGCGCCCTCGCCCGTGCCGGCCTGGTGGTGACCGGCGCCTTCCTCGCCTCGCGCGTGCTGGGCTGGCTGCGTGTGCTGGTGCTCAGCAACCTCTTCGGCGCCGGCGAGGACCTGGACGCCTACTACGCGGCCTTCCGCATCCCCGACCTGATGTTCGAGCTGGTGGCAGCGGGTGCGATCACCTCGGCGCTCGTCCCGGTCCTGTCGGGGCTCATCGCCAACGGGGAGCGCGATCGCGCCTGGCGCGTGGCATCCAGCATCATCAACCTGATGCTGGTCGCGCTCGCGGCCGTCGCCATCCTCTTGGCCGTCTTCGCGCCCTCGATCGTCCCGCTGCTCGTGCCCGGCTTCGACGAGCCCACGACGCAGCTGACGGTCGACCTGACACGGCTGATGCTGCTGGCGCCCATCTTCCTGGCCGCCGGCTCGGTCGTGAGCGCCATCCTCCAGACCGAGGACCGCTTCGGGGCGGCCGCGCTGGCGCCGGTCGTCTACAACGCCAGCATCATCGCCGGCGCGTTGCTGCTATCGCCGGCAATCGGCATCTACGGTGCCGCCATCGGAGTCGTCGTCGGTGCCGTCGGCCACCTGCTCGTGCAGGTCCCGGCGCTGCGGGGGCGCTTCCACTACTCGCCTCGAGTGGACGCGGGCGACCGAGCCGCGCGCGAGTCGTTCTGGCTGATGCTGCCACGGGCCATAGGCATGGGCGCCAACCAGATCACCTTCCTGGTCAACACCGCGCTGGCCAGCACGGTCGCGGTCGGTGCCGTCGTCAGCTACACCGTCGCCTTCAGCGTGCTCCAGATCCCCCTCGGGGTCATCGGCCTGCCGCTCGGCATCGTGCTCTTGCCCTCCATGTCTCGCGCGCTCGCGACCGGTCAGCAGGCCGAGTTCGGCCGGCTCGTGACGCGCGCCCTGCGGCTGCTGCTGTGGATGATGGCCTTCGTGGCGGCAGTGGGCATCGTGACCCGCGAGCAGGTCGTGGACCTGCTCTTTGGCTGGGGCTTCGATGACGCGGCGCTGGCGGCCACGGCCGCGGCGCTGGGCGTCTTCCTGCTGGGCCTGCCGGCACACGGCATGAACGTCATCCTCGCGCGGGCCTTCTACAGCGGCAAGGACACCATCACGCCGGTGAGCGTGGCTATCGTCTCGGTGGCGCTCAACGTGGCCATCTCCATCGCCACCGTGGGTGCGCTCGGGATCAGGGGCCTCGCGCTGGGCATCGCCGTGGGCGCCTGGTTCGAGGCCATCACCCTGACGCTCCTGTTGCGTCGCCGTCATCACGGCATCGAGGCCGCGCCCATCATCGGCGGCGGAGCGCTCTCGCTCGCGGGCGCCATCCTGGCCGGACTGGTGGCTGCCGGCGTGCTGGCACTCGGTCCGGCCCCGGACGGGCTGCCCCGTGTCGCTGGGCTGGTCATCGAGCTTGGGCTGGCAGCTGGCGCCGGCCTGGCCAGCTACGTCCTGTACAGTCGGCTGGTGCGACTGCCAGAGCTCGACCGCGCGCTGGACCTTGCGCGCGCGGCCCGTCACGGCCGATGACCGAGCTGCCAACGATGCGTGAGCCCCGTTCCGGGCGGCGCATCGTGGCCGACGACGCGGCCCCACCCACGGACTGGGACGAGCGGGCGGTGACCGTTCCGGGCGGGCACGTCATGCAGTCCGCTACGTGGGGCCGCTACCGCGCCACGCAGGGCTTCGAGCCCCGCTACCTGACCTTCGATGACGATCGTGTCGTGCTGGTGCTGCTGCGGCGGACGCGCGGGCTGCCGGGGGTCGAGGCCAGCGTACGTCGCGGACCGGCTCACGCGGGGGAGGCCGGGCCCGCCGCCGCCGCGCGTGCGAGTGCCCTCGCCGCCTGGGCCACCCAGGTCGGAGCTCGCGACCTCTACCTCGACCCTGAGCGCCCTGCCGACCCGGCGTACGCCACCGCCATGGAAGCGGCCGGCTTCCGGACCAGCGAGGGCATCGAGCCCTCCATCCACGTCATGCGCCTCGACTTCGGGTCCGGCGTCGATCCCGACGGCCTCTGGGAGCGCCTGTCCAAGTCCACCCGGCAGCGCATCCGTGCCGCCGAGCGCGCAGGCACCAGCGTGGCCGAGGACCGCAGCGGCGACCGACTCGATGCGTTCGCCCTGCTGCTGCAACAGCGGGCCGAGGTCGTGGGCATGCAGCTGCAGCAGGGTACCCGCTACCTCCGAGGCTGGCGCGCCCTCATGGCTGCCGGACTGGGACGGTTGCTGGTCGCGGACCACGAGGGGGAGCTGGTGGGCGGCCTGTTCATCTTCCGCCACGGAGGTATCCACGCCACTGCCTACTCGGCCGACCTGGCCTCGCGACGCCGCGAACTTCCCGGCACGATGCACCTCGTGCGCTGGACCGCCATCTGTGAGGCCCTCGCAGAGGGCTGTCCGGCCATCGAGCTCGGTGGCGTGGACCTTCCGGGCCGGCGGACGCCACCCCGACCGGGAGACCCCAACCGCGGACTGTATGAGCACAAACGAGGCTTCGGCGCCGAGTGGGTCGAGCGCGAGCCGCCGCGACGCATCGTGCTGCGGCCCGCCGCCGAACGGCTGGCGCACTTCCGACGCCGCACCGTCGATGCGCTGCGGGGGGTGCGAAGATGGCGCTGAAGGACCCTGTGCTCGACCGACTGCAACGCCCCGCTGTCAGCCGGTGCCGGCAGTGAGCGAGCCTGCGGCGGCAGCCGCGCATCGCCTCTCCGCCCTCAGCGCGCTGCTCCAGCGGCGTGGACAGCTGGCGTCACGACCGCTGTCGGCGCACGCCGCGGCGGCAGACCCGCTCGTCGCGGGGGTGCGCTATGACTCCCGCCAGGTGGAGCCCGGCGACCTTTTCGTGGCGCGTCGCGGGCAGCACACGGATGGTCATCAGCACGTGGCCGCAGCCGTCGCTGCCGGTGCCGTCGCCGTCGTCGTCGAGCGCCCTCTGCCCGGCATCGGGGTTCCCGAGCTGGTCGTCCGCGACGCCAAGATCTCGCTGGGGCTGGCGGCTGCATGGCGTGCCGGGGACCCCAGCCGCTCGCTGGGTATCGTGGGCATCACCGGCACCGACGGCAAGACCACCACGGCCTACCTCGTCCGCGCCGTCCTCGAGGCGGCCGGCCATCCCGCCGGCCTGCTTGGCACCACCGACGTGATCGTGGCCGGGGAGAGCCGCGGCAACGCCGCCCGCACCAGCACCCCGGAGGCGCCCGAGCTGCAGGCCCATCTCGCCGCCATGCGCGCCGCTGGAGACACCTGGGCCGTGGTCGAGTCGAGCTCGCACGGCCTGGCCCAGTTCCGGGTGGCCGGCGTGGCCTACGACGTGGCGGTGCTCACCAACGTCACCTCCGAGCATCTCGAGTTCCACGGCACGCTGGAAGCCTACCGTGCAGCCAAGCGCAGTCTCTTCGCCCGGCTGGCCGTCGGCGACGACAACCCCGACAAGGGCTGGGGCAAGCACGCGGTGGTCAATGCCGACGATCCCGAGGGCGAAGCCGCCGCGTCCGTGGCGCGCGCCGTCGGTGCCCGGGTGTGGCGCTACGGCCTGGTTCCCGCTGCCGGCCAGCGACAGCGGGCCGAGCTGGACCTGGTGGCAGCAGCTCTCGAGGAGCGGCCCGACGGCACGCGCGTGACGATGCGGGCCGGCGACTGGCACGGCACGCTCGCGCTACAGCTGGCCGGCCGCTTCAACGTCTCCAACGCGCTCGCCGCCATGGGCGTCGCGGCTGCCCTGGGGCTGGACCTGGACCTTGCGGCCCACGCCCTGGGTGAGCTCGAGGGCGTACCCGGCCGAATGCAGCGCATCGACGAGGGCCAGCCCTTCCGTGTCGTCGTCGACTACGCGCACACCGCCGACGCGCTGGCGAAGGTCCTCGACGAGTTGCGTCCGAGCGACCCGGCGGCCGGCGTCATCGCCGTCTTCGGCTCGGCCGGGGACCGCGACCAGAGCAAGCGTGAGCCGATGGGCCGTGTCGCTGGAGAGCGTTGCCGGCTGGTGATCGTGACCGACGAGGATCCCCGGGCCGAGGACCGCATGACCATCCTTGAAGACATCGCCGCCGGCGTGGAGGCGGCCGGGAGGCGCCGCGGGGAGGACTTGCTCATCGTCCCCGATCGCCGTGAGGCCATCGCCTCCGCGATGCAGCTGGCCCGCCCGGGCGACACGGTGCTGCTTGCCGGCAAGGGCCACGAGAAGACCATCGAAACGGCGGCAGGCGAGGTTCACTGGGACGAGGTCGCCGAGGCACGCGCGGCGCTGCGGAAGCGCCGCGACTGACAAGCTTCAGCCCGGACCGAGCACCGCCTTGACCAGCCTGGTCATGGGCTCATCGTCCATCCAGTTGCCTCGGTTGGAGAGCAGCACCACCGACACCCCCGACGAAGGGAAGTACCACATGGAGGAGTCGTAGCCGCGGATGCCGCCGCGGTGCCCGTGTCCGCGGTTGCCGGCGAACAGGGCCACATCCGTGCCCAGCCCATAGAAGCCGGGCTGCAGGAACGTCGTCATCTGGGCCAGTGAATCAGCTGAGAGGACCTCTCCACCGTAGAGCGCGGCGGCCCAGATGGCCAGGTCGTGAGCCGTCGATGCCATCGCGCCGGCGGCATCGGCCACGGTCACGGCAGCCATGAACGGCACGATCGTCGACTCGCGCGTGTGGTCGGTGTAGCCGGTGCCATAGTTCCAGTGCCCGTGCGCGGCACCGACATCGGGCGTCTCCGCCGGCTGATAGACGGTGTGCTCCATGCCCAGCGGCTCGAAGAAGCGCTGCCGCAGCTGCTTGTGGATGGGCTTGCCCTCGACCGCCTCCGCCACGCGGCGCAAGATCAGGTAGTTGGTGTTCGAGTAGGCGTAGTCCTTGCCCGGCTTGAAGTAGCCGCCCTTGACCAAGCCCATCATCTCCTCGTACGTCCACACGTGGTCGCGCGCCTTCAGGCCGGCCGCGTCGGGAGTCTCCCACCAGGCCCGGGTGATGGCCAGGTAGCGGGGGTGCTGCCAGTAGTTGTAGATGCCGCTGGTGTGGCTGAGCAGCTGACGCAGCGTGACCTTCTTGCTGCGTGGCGCATCCTGGAAGTACGTCCCGAAGGGGGCATCGAGCTCGACCTTGCCTTCCTCGGCCAGCTGCAGGATGAGCGCGGCGACGAACGTCTTGGTGACGCTGGCGATGGCGAACTGGGTGTCATCCGCGATGGGGCGAGCAGGCACCATCTCGGCTTTGCCGGCGGATCCCAGCCAGGTCTCACCCGACGGCAGCCGAACCGCCGCCTGGAGCCCGGCGACGCCCCTGTTCTTGACGGTGTTGCGCAGGATGGCATCCAGCTTGCGCCTGGTGCGCTGGTCCAGGCCTGAGCCGTCTCCGACGAGCACGGCGGTGGCTGCGCCCCCCGTTTCGGTCGCGGGCGCGAGGGAGGCGCCGGCGGGCGCGGGGGAGGCGCCGGCGCTGCCGACAGGCGCGCCACTGGGCAGCGCCCCGAGCAGTGGTGCCGCAGGTGCCTGCGTCGCGGCCGGGGTGGGCGTCGAAGGTGCCGTCGACGCAGGCGCCGGAAGCGCGGCTGCCGCGAGCGCAGGCAGGGGGCTGGTGGTTACGGATGCCGACGGCTCGGTCGGCGTCGGGGCGGGCATGCGGCTGGCGAGCGGGACCGCGGATGCGTCCGCCGCCGCCCCCGCGCGCAGCACCGACGTGGTGTCGCGCGCGCCGGCGTCAAGGGGCGCGCTGGCGTCACGCTCGCCGGCGACCGATACGCACGAGATGACCATGCTCATCGACAACGCCAGCAGGGCATACGGGACGCTCGCCCTGGTGGCAAGCGACAGGGGCCACGGCTTCACGGGCACGACGGTACACCGCCCTCGGCGGCCGTGCCAGCGACGAGGTTGGGTTCGGATGGAATGGCGGTTGGATTCGCTTCACATGATGGCTTGGGCGGCGCCCGGGGCATGGCGGCCGCGGAGACGGTACTAGACTGCGCCGACCACCTACCCCAGCCGGGAGACCGCATGAGACGCACCAAGCTCGCCACAGAGGTGATGACCACTGCGCTGCTCCTGCCGCCAGCCGGCGTGGCGGCACAGGCTGACAGGGCTGCCTCTCTCTACGGCGTGGAAGGCGCAACCTGGCTGGTCATCGCCAGCGACGAGGACATGCCTGGCGACCTGTTCGACCAGCGGCCCTGAGCAGGCACATCACACGCACACACGAGGAGGAACGAGGTTCGATGACAAGACTCCACAGGCTCCACCCACTCTCGGCCCTGGCGCTGACCGCGTCGCTGCTGCTGCCGGCGGGCACCGCCATCGCGCAGGACGATGCCGTCGCGTCCGGCAGCCCCGACGCCGTGGCCGCCGAGCAGGATCCGCGCCTCACCGAGCTGGTGGCGCTCCTCCCTGTCGAGCTGGCAGGGGTGTCGCTGGCTGACAACCTGACCTTGGCCACCGGCGAACAGCTGCTCGCACTCATGCGCCCAGAGGAGGCGGCCATCATCGAGGGTGTGCTCGACGTCGGGGGCAGGACCGTCGCCGACTACGCTGCCGCCACCACCTGGCTGCCCGTCGCGGCCACCGACGTCGTCGTGCTGCAGGCACACCGCATCGCTGGCATCGACGCCAGTGCAACCGTCGACGCCTGGGTCGAGGTCCTCACCGTCAACCTCGCGGATCCGCAGGTGAGCGAAGGAATGGTGGCTGGCCGCCCGGTGACGCTCGTCTCCGATGCCGGCACGCCCGAGGTTCCCACGCTGCACCTGTTCCCCGTGGACGACGTCACCTGGATGATCGTCGCTGCCGACCAGGCCATCGTCGAGGAAGCCATGGCTGCGGTCGGGTCGGCGGGGCCGATGGAGGGATCGCCGGAGGCCAGCACCGATCCGTCGACGGAGGGCTAGGTGAAGCTCCCCGGTGGGAATGAGACACCGGTATAGGGTGCCCTCGGAGGAGTCTGATGCCATTCCTGCGATGGGATCGGGACGCAGTCGGGGGCGCCTTCGCTACACTCGCCTGTAGATG
>DATHSE010000054.1:0-1797 GCA_035464455.1 Anaerolineae bacterium
GCAGGCCCTTGACCTCCAGGATGGGGCGACCGTTGGTGGCGCTCGCCTCTCGAAGGCGGTCATCCGCACCGCGGGTCTGACTCATCGGTTGAGTCTCGGGTCGAAGGCATCCCGCAAGCCATCACCGATGAGGTTGAAGGCCAGCACGGTCAGCGTCAGCATGAAGGCTGGAGCCAGCACGAGCAGCGGCTTGCTGAAGATGGAGTTGAAGTCCCGGCCGATCATGGCGCCCCACTCGGCGAAGGGCTCGGGGATGCCCAGGCCCAGGAAGGACAGGGCGGCGACCTCGAGCACGGCCGTTGCGATGCCCAGCGAGCCGGCCACGATGAGCGGGGTGATGGAGTTTGGCAGGACCCGCCGACGCAGGATGCCGGTGCTCGACTCACCCAGCGCCCGCGAGGCGATGACGTAGTCCTGCTCACGCGTCGAGAGCACGGCCGACCGCGTCAGGCGCGCATAGAGCGGGATCGTCACCACCACCACGGCCGCCACGGCGTTGAGGATGCCCGGACCGAGTAGCGTCACGACGGCGATGGCGAGGATGAGGGCAGGGAACGAGAGGACGATGTCCATCAGGCGCATGAGGATGTTGTCCGTCAAGCCGCCGACGAAGCCGGAGATGGAGCCGATGAAGGCGCCGATGAGGATGGCGATGCTGACCACGATGGGACCGCTGGGCAGCGACAGGCGCGCACCGTGGACGACGCGGCTGAAGATGTCGCGGCTGTTGCCGTCGGTGCCGAGGAAGGTCTGCATCTGATCCTGCGGACAGCCCAGCAGGTGGATGCAGGGATCGGCTCGACGCCCGGGCTCACCCGGTCCATTGAGGTTGTCGAGCGGGTCGTACGGCGCGATGACGTCGGCGAAGATGGCCGTGAGCACGAGGAAGATCAGCAGGACGATGCCCACTTGCGCGGAACGTTGGGAGAGGATGTTGCCCAGGGTCTCGCGCCAGTGGAGGTAGCGCACGGACCGCGACCGCGGCGGGACCGCGACGGCAGTGTCGGCGGGACCGGATCGAGCGGTCATGCGGTGGGGCTCACTTGAGGCGGATCCGCGGATCCAGGAATGCGTAGGAGATGTCGACCACGAGGTTCACGGAGAGGTAGATGAGAGCGATGACCAAGGTGAACCCCTGGACGACGATGTAATCGCGGCCGATGATGGAGTCGTACATCGTGCGGCCCACGCCGGTGAGATTGAAGACGGTTTCCGTCAGCACGGCGCCCGCCAGCAGCAGGCCCAGCTGCAGGCCGATGATGGTCACGACCGGCAGCATGGCGTTGCGGAAGGCGTGCTTTCGAAGCACGTTGCGATCGGCCACGCCCTTGGCACGTGCGGTGCGGATGTAGTCAAGCCCCAGCACCTCCAGCAGGGACGAGCGCGTGATGCGCGCGATGATCGCCAGCGAGATGGTGCCCAGGGCGATGACCGGCAGGATCAGGTGTCGAACAGCGTCGATGAGCTGCTCCCACTGCAGGGTAATGAGGAAGTTGAAGGTGAGGATGCCCGACAGGAAGTCGAGCACGGCGCGGGGCAGGCCCGTGACACCTTCCAGTCCGAAAGCCTGGGGGATGGTCTCGAACTGCATGCCCGGTGAGAGCCGGCCAGATGGCGGTAATCCGACGCGCACTCCGAGCCACTCCATGGTCAGTGATGGCATCGCCACGGCGAAGATGAACTGCAGGATGAGTGCCAGCACGAAGATGGGGATGGACACGCCGAGGATGGCGACGAACATGGTGGTGACGTCGGTCTTGGAGTTCCGTCGCAGCGCCGAGATGAGCCCCAGGATGA
>DATHSE010000055.1:0-9023 GCA_035464455.1 Anaerolineae bacterium
CACATAACGCGCCGACCTGGGCCCGAACCGTTCCACGCGCCGCCCGCTGGTAGCCCACACGAGCCGGCGATCGGAGCTGACGGTGACCTCCACGCGGGGGCTCACCGGCGTCACGAACGGCTCGCCGTGGTTGCCCGACCCGAACGGGATGCGACTGCTGAGCCAGGGGATGAAGCGGTAGAGCTGCGCGACGCCGCCGAGCTTGGCGAAGAAGTAGCCGCGGCCGGCGGCGCTGGTTCCCAGCCGGGCCCTGAAGGCCACCGTCACCCTGGCCGTGTCGCCCGCCTGGAGGGCCGCTGGCAAGGGCAGCCGGATGGTCTGCCCGCCGACCGTTGTCGATGCTGGCACGCCGTCGACCTTGACGCGCAGGTCGCGCAGGCCTCCCAGCTTGGCGGCCACGGTGTTGAGCTCGAGCCGGTCGACCCGGCTGCCGCTGGTGTTGCGCAGGTCGATGGCGGTCTTGACGCTGACCCAGCGGGTGCCCCAATCGAGCTGGACATCCACGTCGTAGCGCGCCTCCAGCTCGTAGCTGCTGGCGGCGCCGGCCGATGACGGCGGCAGGAGCAAGGCCAGCAGCACGAGCGTCAGCAGCACGCCGAGCGACCGCGGGCGCTGGATGGTGGCAGCGAGGGCAGTCATGACACCTCCACGGTAACGCCGACAAGGGCAAAGCGCATCGGCTGGCATCCCGGGGACGGGGCTCAGTGCAGCCTCCGGGGCGGACCTCACAGCGCTTCAACAGGTGGTGCGTTCGGGCAACGTTTCCGGGTCAGACCGCATCCGTAGACATCCGGGTGCACTCCGTGGAGTTACTGACTGGCGTCTCCGTACCTGTTTCCGTGGCAGCACGGATGACCACGTCGAGCGCCGACGGCATGATTCTCGAACAACGTCGAATACAGCACTCGCCCCTTGACCCTTCACGGCGGGGTCGGAATGAGCGAGCCAGAGAGTCGGACTGCGCTGGGGCGCGTCCGGCTCTCGCATTTTGCGCGACACCCATCATCCCGCGACACCCATCACTCTGCGAGTCCTATCATCGCCTTCATGCAGAGCCTTCGGGGCAGCAGGCAGCGACGCCAGACGGTCCAACTCGACGTCATGCTGCTGGCGACTGCCGGCAGCCTGCTCGTCCTCATCCTGCTGCCGCAGATCGACCCCGACCTGAACATCGTCATCAAGGACCGCACGCTGGACGTGGCGTTGTCGGCGCTGACGTTCGTGGCGGTCGCGGGCCTGGCAGCGCTGACCTTCCTGCGCTATCGGGAGACCGGGCGGCTGGCGTCCTTCGTACAGTCGGCGGCGTTCGCCTCGTGGGCGATGTTCACGCTCGCCACGCTGTCGCTCATCGTCTTCCGCCTGGATGTGCGCGTGGGCATGACGCTGGGCGCACCCGAGCAGCTGCCGGCCTGGGTCTCCGGCTTCGTTCGCATCAGCGTGTCGGCCCTGTTCCTGATAAGCGGCATCGCGGCCATCAGGAACATCTACGGCGGCACCAAGCGGCGCTTCCGCACGGTCTTCCTGCCGGTGGCGGTCATCGCCGGCGTGACCATCCTGATCTATCCCTTCCGCGACCTGCTGCCGGAACTCATCGAGGCGGTCGGCTTGGCGGCGCTGCTGGCGCCGCCCGGCGAGATGGCCGTCCTCCCCGGCTTCACCGGTCTGTCCCTGGCGCTGGTCGTGGCCAGCGTCACCGGGCTCGTGGCGGCGACCGTGCTCTACCGCGTGACCTGGGGACGAGGTGGGCCGACCAGTGACGCCTTCACCGCGCTCGGTCTCGTCATCCTCGCGGTGGCAGAGGTGCAGTACGCACTCTGGCCCAGCGTCTACACCAACCTGGTGACGATCTCCGACATCCTGCGGCTGGCGGCCTACACGGTCCTGCTGGCCGGTGCCTTCGCCGACCAGCGCAGCGACCTGCGAGCCCTGCGCTCGGCCTATGCGGCGCTCGACCGCATGCGCGTCAATGAGGCCGAGCGTGCCACGCTCGAGGAGCGTGCGCGCCTCGCTCGGGAGATCCACGATGGCCTGGCCCAGCACCTCTGGTTCGCCAAGCTCAAGTTCGAGCGCCTCAGCTCGAACCTGCCGGAGGACGACCGGGCCCTCGCCGAGGAGGTGACGCAGGCGCTCGACGCGGCCATCATCGAGGCACGCGAGGCGCTGGTCACGATGCGCTCGAGCCTCGAGGGCGACGTGCCTTTCGGCGACATGCTGGTGCGCACGGTGGACGACTTCGAGGAGGCGTCCGGGCTGCGCGCAACCTTCAGCGCCTCGACCGGCATCCCCGCGGCGTTGGCACCGCGGGTGCAGGTGGAGCTGTTGCGCATCATCAGCGAGGCCCTCAACAACGTGCGCAAGCACGCCGATGCCACGCTGGTACGGGTGACCGCAGAGGTCTGCGACGGCGAGCTGCTCATCACCGTCGCCGACAATGGCCACGGCTTCGACCCCTCCGAGGAGCTGGTCAAGGGCATGGGCCTGCAGGGTATGCAGGAGCGGGCGCGCCTCATCGGCGGCAACCTCGCGGTGCGTTCGGAGATCTCCGGCGGCACCACCGTCGAGGTACGCGCGCCGCTCGTGGCGAGGGCGGTGGGCAGCGTCTCCGAGACCAGCGAGCGGACGGCGATGGCACCCGCAGAGCCTGAGCCGCTGCCTATCGGGCAAGCCGACACGCCCGTCGCCGTTGCGGCTCGTGAGGCCCGGACGGAAGAGCCAAGGTCGATGCAGGGTACGACGCCTGGACCCGACGCCAAGGCTCCGGGTATGCAACCCTAGGCCACGAGATGACCGTCGAGGAACCTCGCATCGCGGTAGCTGCCAGCACGCACACTGTGGCTGGCCCGCTGCGCGTGATGCTCGTGGACGACCATGCGCTCGTTCGCTCGGCCGTGCGCCAGGCCATCGAGGCGCCGGACGTGGAGATGGTGGGCGAGGCCGCCACCGCGGAGGATGCCTTCGCCCTGGCGCTGGCGGTCCGACCAGACGTGTTGCTGCTGGACATCGACCTGCCGGGCATGAGCGGCATCCAGATGCTCGAAGAGCTCGCGCCGCGTCTGCCGGAGACCAAGATCGTCATGCTCACCGTGTCCGATTCGGAGCGCGACATGATCGAGGCCCTCGGCCGTGGCGCGGCCGGCTACCTGACCAAGGATCTGCACCCGGACGCGCTGCTGCGGGCGCTGCGCGGCACGCAGAAGGGTGAGCTGGCCATGTCACGCCGCTATGCCGCGCGCATCATGCGTCACTTCGTCGACGCCGCGCGCAAGGGTCGCTCAGCCAGCAGCGGCGCCCTTGATGGGTTGAGCCCGCGCGAGAACGATGTGCTTCGCATGCTCGCCGACGGCCTCACCGACCGCGAGATCGCATCCGCGCTGTACATCTCGCCGCGTACGGTGGAGACGCACGTCAGCAACATCCTGCACAAGCTCAACGTCCGCAAGCGCGCGGAGGCAGCGCAGCGCTACCGGGAGACGCGGTAGACCCCGCCAGCAGCGAAGGAGCCGCCATGAAGATCGGCGTCGTCGTGCCCCAGGGTTGGGTGCTCGAATACCTGGGCTGGGAGGCGGCACCGGCGTGGGCACGGACCGTGGCCGTCGCGGGCGAAGCGGAACGCCTGGGGTTCGAGTCGATCTGGATGTACGACCACTTCCACTCCTGGCCGCGACCCCGGGACACCGTCGTCTTCGAGCCGTTCGTGGCGCTGACGGCGCTGGCGGCACTGACCAGCCGCGTGCGCATCGGACACATCGTCATCTGTACCGGCTTCCGCAACCCGGCGCTGACGGCCAAGATGATCTCCACGCTCGACGTCGTCAGCGGTGGTCGGGCCGAGCTCGGCATCGGCGCCGGCTGGAAGCAGGAGGAATGGGAGGCGTTCGGCTACCACTACCCCAGCACGAGGGAGCGGCTGTCGGCGCTGCGCGATCACCTCGAGGTCATCACCCGCATGCTGCAGCCGGGTGACGGTCGCGCGACGTTCGACGGCCGGTACGCCCGCGTGGCCGGCGCCATCAATCAGCCCAAGCCGCTGCAGCGGCCTCGCGTGCCGGTGATGGTCGGTGGCAACGGGCCCGAGGTCACGTGGCGGCTGGCGGCGCGCTTCGCCGACGAGCTGAACCTTGACGGCATGACCCCCTCGGAGGTGGCCGATGCGCTGCCGGTCATCCAGGCCCGCTGCGAGGCGGTCGGTCGCGATCCCGCCTCGCTGGCGGTATCGGTGCACACCTGGCGAGAGTCGCCCGGGGTGAGCACGCCGGGTCAAGCGCGTGTCGAGCTGTACGCCGGCTACGCGGAGCTGGGCGTGACACGAGTGCAGTCCTTCATCGACGGCATGGTCGACGGACCGGAGGCGCTGGAGGCGTTCGCAGCCGACATGCGCGCCGCCGGTGCCAGCCTGGAGCCGGAGGCGGCTGAGGGCTAGACACGTCGCAGATGGAGCGGTCATGGCCGAGGATGGCCGGGGCCCGAGACCGCCGGCCGACCGCGGGTGCGCCGGCAGACCGCGGGTGCGCCGGCCGACCGCGGGTGCGCCGGTCGATCGCGGGTGCCAAGGCAGACCGCGGGTGCGCCGGCCGACCGCGGGTGCGCCGGCTATTCGCCCGTGTCGCGCGCGGCGTGGTCGAGGACCAGCGCACCCAGCGCCGCGCCCGGCCAGGCGAACCAGTGGCGGACCGCGGCGCCCGAGCCTTCGGGATCGTAGGCCTCGGGCAGCATGCCGTCGGAGAACGCCGACTGCGTGAGTCGCTCCAGCGTGGCCCCGGCCGCGGCCGTCTCGCCCATCAGCTCGAACGCGACCCAGCCCATGATGTCGCCCAGCGACCACGTGCCCGGCGTGTGCCGCGACCCCAGCCCACCGGTGGACCCGGCTACGAAGCCCGGGTTCTCGGGATCGAAGGCGAAGCGCATCGTGGTGCGCCAGGCGGCGTCGGTCGGCTTGCAGAAGCCCCACAGCGGGGCCAGCGCGACGGGCAGGTCATTGGCATCCATGTAACGTTCGAACCCGCCCCGGCCGTTGACCGAGTAGGCCCACATGGGACCAAGCGGACCCTCCACCAGGAAGTGCGCGTCGAACGCGGCGCGCACCTGCGTGGCGGTCGCCAGCAGCGCGGCCCGGTCGAGCCCGAGCTGATCGGCGATGGGTGCCAGGTTGCGGGAGGTGTGCCACAGCAGCACCTGGTCCGACAGCAGGAACGGATCGGCAGGCACGTCGTCGGCGGCGTTCTCGTCGGTGCGGATGAGCCCGCTCGTCGCGTCGATGGCATCGCCGGCCGCCGTCCAGGCGGCCTCGGCGAGCGGAGCCCAGGAGTCCTCGGGCGGCAGCTGCGGCAGGCGGCCGGTGATGCGCACGTAGTCGGCCAGCTCGAGGAGCGGGTAGAGCTGCTGGTCGGCTTGCAGCGGGTGATCCTTGCGGCGGCCATCGGCGTGGTGGCTGCGGACCCAGCGGCCATCAGGCCGCTCGCAGCGGAGGAACAGCCAGCGCAGGTGATCGGCCACGATGCGCTCGTCCTCGTCGTGCCCGCCGCGGCTCCAGGTCGCCAGCAGCAGTCGCGCCTGCCAGTACGCATCGCGCGTCCACGAGAGTGGCAGGATGCGATGGTCGGTCAGGATGACGCGCTCCGCGCCGCCGACCAGCAGGGCCGTGCAGCCGCGCGTATACGATGCCGCGTGCTTGTTCATACGGCCCAGCGTCTTGACCAGACGTGCCGGGACCAGCAGCGGCCGCAGCTCATCGCGGGCAGCCTCGACCGATCGCGGTGCGGGCGAACGCCGCGTCGGGTCGAGCCACTCGGGCAGCACCGCCGCGGGCGTATCGAAGGTGCAGGCGATGTCGATGTGGACCTCCTGGGCGTCGCCGGGCCAGTCGATCCAGGCCACCGCCGTGGGCATGCGGCGACGCAGGATCTTCCAGGCGATGCGCATGTCCGAGCGTCGCTCGGCCGAGCCGTTGGGCGTCTCGCCACCCTTGCGCAACCAGGCCTGCACGATGACCGGCCCACCGTCGCCGCTGACGCGCAGCGTGCCCTCGCGCGCCTTGAGGCGCGACTTGACGCCAGACTCCGGCGGCGGATCGACCTCGCTGATCTCGGCCAGCGCCGGCGGGCCCAGGCGGCCGTTGAGCCGGATGCGGATGCCCGCCGGACGATCGCGCCGCGATGCGCTGATCACCAACCGCTGCACCAGGCCGCGAGTGCCGCGCGGCGCATCCTGGCGCGCCTTGATCGTGGCGCGCCCCGCTTCCACGTGCAGGAAGGCGTGTTCCTCGCGACGCATCCAGGAGCGGTAGCGGCGGACGGCATCGCGATCGCCGCGCCATTCGGGTGCGAAGAGGGGCAGGCCGGTGAGCTCGACGAAGCCGGCCTCGGGGTGGACGGTGGCCAGGCTCAGCCACTCACCGCCGGCGCCGAAGGAGGCGCAGACGAGGCCGTTGCCGATATCGGTTGGTTTGCGCGGAGCGGTCACATGCCGATGGTACGTGCGCTCTGCGGATCTATCCAGACGGTGCGCTCGTGCTCGAACTGCAGCAGCAGCTTCTGGCCGGTCCTGATGGCCATGTCGGGGCGCGTCGAGACCTTGAGCTGCTCGCTGCCGAGTCGGACCGTGAGCAGATCGTGGGAGCCCAGCGGCTCCACCACCAGCACCGTTGCGTTCAGGCGGTCATCGACCGGGGCATCGTCCACGACCTGGATGTTCTCGGCGCGGATGCCGAGCGTCACCGGCTTGCCCAGGTAGGCACCCAGGCGGTCGGCGTGGGTGGGGTCGACCGTGATCGAGCCGGCACCCTCGATGGCCGTCACGAGGCGGCCGTCGGTGCGGTCCACGACCGCGGTCAGGAAGTTCATGGGCGGGTTGCCGATGAAGCCGCCCACGAAGCGGTCGACCGGACGCTGGTAGATGTCGAGCGGCGCCCCCAGCTGCAGGATCTTGCCCGCGCGCATGACCGCGATGCGGTCGCCCATCGACATGGCCTCCACCTGGTCGTGGGTGACATAGACCGTGGTGGAGCCGATCTCGCTGAGCAGCCGCTTGAGCTCGGCACGCATCTCCAGGCGCAGCAGGGCATCGAGGTTCGAGAGCGGCTCGTCCATGAGCAGCACCTCGGGCTCCATGGCGATGGCGCGGGCCACCGCGATGCGCTGCCGCTGGCCGCCGGACACCTGGGACGGGTAGCGCTCGAGCAGTCCGCCGATGTGCAGCAGGTCGGCCGCGGACCTCACTCGCCGGTCGACATCGCCCTTGGGCAGCTTCTGCATGCGCAGGCCGAAGGCGATGTTCTCGTAGACCGACATGTGCGGGAAGACCGCGTAGGACTGGAAGACCATGGCGATCTTGCGGTTGCGCGGAGGCAGGTTGGTGACATCGCGTTCACCGATGATCACCGCCCCGGCGTCGATGTCCTCGAGGCCGGCGATGGAGCGCAGCAGGGTCGTCTTGCCGCAGCCGGAGGGGCCGAGCAGGACCATGAACTCGCCCTGCTGAACGGTCAGGGAGACGTCATCGACCGCTCGGACCTCCCTGAAGGCCTTGTGGATGCGCTCGAGGCGGATCTGGGACAACGTTGCTCCCCTACTCGACGGCTGCTCGGCCGACCATGCCGCGGCCGCCTGGCACTACTTGACCACCCGGCCCCACAGGCCGAGCAGATAGCGGCGGATGACGAAGATGACGACGAGGCTGGGGATGAGCATGATGAAGGCGGCGGCGAACTGCCAGGGCAGCGAGGCCTGCGTGAGCGAGGTCAGGATGCGTGCCGGCAGCGTAGGGTTGCGCAGCGTCAGGATGGCGGCCGCGAAGACGTCATTCCACGACAGCACCCAGGTGAAGATGGCCGCTGCGGTCAGGCCGGGCAGGGCCAGCGGCAGCGACACGCGCAGGAACGCGCGCGCAGGTGAGCAGCCCAGCGTCTGGGCCGCCTCCTCCAGTTCCCGCGGGATGGATACGAAGACGCTGCCCGTGATCAGCACCGCGAACGGAAGCGCCAGGGCCGTGTGCATCAGGGCCACGCCCAGGACCGTATCGAAGATGCCGATCTGGCGGTACATCACCGACAGCGGGATGGACAGGATGACGACGGGGAAGGCGCGGGTGGCCAGCACCACCAGGCGGTAGCCGTCGCGTCCGCGGAAGGCGTAGCGCGCGAGGGCATAGCCGGCAGGCGCGCCGATGCCCAGCGACAGCGCGACGGTGATGAGGCCGGCCACCACGCTTCGCCAGAAGGCGTCGATGACACCGGCAGCGCTGACGAAGCGCTCGATGTTGTCGGTCGAGATGCCCGTGGGGATGATGCTCTTGGGGTAGTCGTAGGTGGCCTCGGCGGGCGTGGTGGCGCTGACGAAGATGAGGTAGATGGGCAGCGCGATGAAGAGCGCCAGCAGCAGCGCCGCCAGGTACCACATGGTCGAGCTCGCCAGCGCCCGCCACGTGCGCTTGCGGCGAGCTGGCGGCGCCTGCAGCTCCGGCGGCGACGGTGCCTGCAGCTCCGGCGGCGACGCTGGCGTCAACGCCTGGCCGGCTGCAGGCACTGCCGGGGTGGGCGCGGTCATGCCTGCTGCTCGTCCTTCACCGGCAGCAGCCACAGCACGCCGATGGTGGCCACGATGCTGATGATGAGCATCAGGCCGGCCCAGGCCGCCGCAACGTGGTCGTTGTCGATGTCATTGGCCCACTTGAGCGCCTGCTGCGACATGACCGTGAGGCCGGTGCCGGCCAGTGCGATGGCCGTGGCGAACACCTGGATGGCCAGGATGATGCGCAGGATCAGCGCCACCTGCAGGCTGGGCCGAAGCATGGGCAGGATGACCCGTCGCACCCGCTGCCAGAGCGTGGCGCCGTAGACCTCCGCCGCCTCGAGGTACTCGTCGGGGATCGACTGCAGGCCCGCCACGAGGATGATCATCATGATCGATGTGGCGCGCCAGGCCTCGGCCACGATGATGATGCCGATGAGCGTCCAGTAGGCCTCGGCCGACTGCCAGATGATGCCCCGATCGATGATGCCGAGCGTCTCGAGGATGCTGTTGAGCCAG
>DATHSE010000056.1:0-16946 GCA_035464455.1 Anaerolineae bacterium
CACGGCCACCGAACTGGATGCTGCGCCCGTCGGCGCGTGACGCCAGTGGACGAAGCTCGCCGACGGGGAAGTCGCGCTCGCCGAGGATCTTGATCATGGTTCGACCCACCAGGCCGGTGGCGCCGACGACGGCGACCGTGACCGGGCGATGCGAGGACTCGATGGGCATGCTGCTATTCCTGTGGGACTTCCATCGAGGGCACGTGACGATGATATCGCGTCAATGGCGCTCCCTCGACCCTGTGTACGCTACCGTGGAATGGTGATTCGCGATCGCTCCTCCGCCATACCGTGCCGCTGACATCCCGACATCGCCCCCGGCCAGGCGCAACCAGCCCCCGCCACACGCCGGTGCGCGTGGCCATCCTCATCAACAACACCTACGTGGCCGATGCCCGTGCCTGGAAGACGGCCGTCTCGCTGGGCGAGGCCGGTTACCAGGTCACCGTCATCGCACGCTGGGGCGCAGGCCTGGCCACGACCGAGCGGCTCGACCACCACACGGTCACCCGCATCCGCCAGCCCCAGCCCCTGTCATGGTTGCCGGCACCGAGCCTGCCCGAGACGGGAGATGACCCCAGCGGTCGCACGGGCGGATTGCGACGCCGCATCCGCGACAGCGTTGGACGCGCTGTGCAGGCGCTGCGGTATCTGCGCATGTCGCGGGCGTGGTCGCGAGTCATCGCCGGACAGGTCGAGGCGGCCGACGTGTGGCAGGCCGAATCGGTCATCACCCTGTCGCTGGCGGTGGCACTGCGCAAGCGCTTCGGCGGACTGGTCGTCTACGACGCCAACGACATCGACAGCGAGGCCGGCCGGATGGCGCGCTTGCCGGGACCGTGGAAGCAGCTGTTGCGCCGTCACGAGCGACGCCTGGCGCGCGCGGCTGACGCGGTCGTCACGGTCTCCGATCCCTATGCCCACATCCTCGCTCGCATCCTGGGTCGGCCGGTGGACGCCGTGGTACGCAACGCAGCGCGGGTGGAAGACATCGACGCCGAGCCGGTGCCCGCCGACGTCGAGCGCAGTGACCGCTTCCACCGGCAGTTCGACCTGCCGCCCGAGCGCCGCATCGTGCTGTACATCGGCCAGGTCATGCGCGGGCGCGGCCTGCGGCAGCTCTTCGAGGCCATCTCCATGCTCGATGATGCCGACCTGGTGATCGCGGGGTTCGGGCCCGACTACGAGCGCTACCGAACCATCGCCGCGGCCCTCCCGCAGCACGATCGCATCCACTTCGCGGGCTCCGTCCCTCCCGCCGAGATCCCCGCCTGGACCCGCGGCGCGGATGTCTCGGCCATGCCGGTGCAGCCGGACACGCTCAACCACCGCTTCAACACCCCGACCAAGCTGTACGACGCCATGGGCGTGGGCGTGCCGGTGGTAGCGAGCCGCCTCCCGGGCATCTCGCCCATCGTCAACGAGACCGGCTGCGGTGTGCTCTGCGACCCGAGCGACCCGAGCGACGTGGCGCGCGCGATCCGCGACGTCATCGACGCCCCCGAGGTCGAGCGGCTGGCGCTGCGGCTGCGCTGCCTGGCCGCGGCCCGCTCCCGCTACGCGTGGCAGCACCAGGCTCGCGAGCTGCTGCGCGTCTACGACGAGCTGGGGGTCTGAGGAGGTGAAGGTCCTCTTCCTGCCCGACTACTCCGCGGCCAACGCCTATCAGCGCGCCCTCTCCGACGGCCTCCGGGAGCTGGGCGTGATCGTCCGCGCCGATGCCACCGGCTCCCGGCGCATCCTGCCCATCGCCGAGGCGCTGCGCCGCCATGGCCGGCCGGACATCATCCACATCCACTGGACGGAGCCCTACATCGCCGGCGGCAGCAGTCGGGTAAGCCGCGTCAAGGCCAAGCGCACGCTTCTCGAGCTGCGTATGGCCAAGCGCGCCGGCATCGGCCTGGTCTGGACCGCGCACGACCTGTTCCGTCACGACCGTCGCGAAGAGCCCCGCGAGCTGGCCTTCATGCGTGCCTTGTTCGAGCTGGCGGATGCGGTGATCGTCCATTGCGGATCAGCCGCCGAGGGATTGCGCGAGACGCTGGCGCTGGGAGCGCAGCGGCACGACAAGGTGGTCATCATCCCGCACGGGCACTACCAAGGTGCCTATCCAGATGGCATCACGCGCGCCGAGGCACGCGAGCGACTGGGGTTGCCGACGCAGGCGAGGGTCATCTCGTTCGTCGGCTGGGTGCGCTCGTACAAGGGCGTGTGGGAGCTGCTTCAAGCCTTCAGCCAGCTCGAAGAACCGGATGCCCGCCTGGTCATCGCCGGGGAGACGGTCGATGGCGCCTATGCGGCTCGACTGACCGCCGCGGCAAAGGGTGACTCGCGCATCCTGCTGGCGCTCGGGTTCGTGCCCGACGACGACCTGCAGGTGTACCTGCGAGCCGCCGACGTGGTTGCCGCGCCATTCCGTGAGATCTTCACCTCGGGCTCGGTCCTGCTGGCGATGTCCTTCGAGCGCGCGGTCATCGCGCCCCGCCGCGGCTGTGTCGCGGATGTCCTCGACGACGCCGGTGGCATCCTCTATGACGCCGACGACCCGCAGGGCCTCGAGGGCGCGCTGCGGGTCGCGATGACGGCCGATCTCGACGCCATGGGCCGCCATAACGGCAACAGCCTCGATCGGTTCGATTGGCGGCAGGTCGCGGCAGCGACCCGTTCGGTCTACGAGGCCGCGCTTCGGCAGCCCGACCCCGTCGACCCAGCGCGCGCGGGCGGCTAGGCCCGCTCGTCGTCGCTGCGAGCCAGGTGCCGCTGCATGGCCGCCTTGCGGCTCAGGTTGACGCGGCCCTGGCGATCGATCTCGAGGACCACGACCATGATCTCGTCGCCCACCTGGACGACATCCTCAACGGTCGGCACGTGGTAGTCGGCCAGCTCGCCGATCCGCACCAGGCCTTCCTTGCCCGGTAGGATCTCCACGAACGCGCCGAAGCCCATGATGCGGGTGACCTTGCCCAGGTAGAGCGCGCCGACCTCGACCTCGCGGGTGAGCGACTCGATCCACTGGATGGCCTTGGACGAGTTCTCCGAGCTGATCGCGGCGATCTCGACGCGGCCATCGTCCTCGACGTTGATCTCCGTGCCGGTCTCCTCCTGGATCTTGCGGATGGTGGCGCCGCCCTTGCCGATGATGTCGCGGATCTTCTCCGGGTTGATCTGGATGGTGATGATGCGCGGCGCAAAGCTGCTGACCTCGCCACGGGCGTGGGGCATGACCTCGGTCATCTTGCCCAGGATGAACAGGCGGGCCGCGTGAGCCTTCTCCAGGCCCTGGCGGATGATGTCCTCGTTGATGCCCTGGACCTTGATGTCCATCTGCAGCGCGGTGACGCCGTCTGCGGTGCCGGTGACCTTGAAGTCCATGTCACCGAAGAAGTCCTCCTTGCCGAGGATGTCGGTGAGGACCACGAAGTCGTCGCCCTCGGTGACGAGGCCCATGGCGGCACCCGCGACGGGGGCCTTGATGGGCACACCCGCATCCATGAGCGCCAGGGTGGAGCCACACGTGGAGGCCATCGACGTCGAGCCGTTCGAGGTGACGCACTCGCTCACCAGGCGGATGACGTACGGGAAGTCCTCCGCGTCGGGCAGCACCGGCACCAGCGCACGCTCGGCGAGCGCGCCGTGGCCGATCTCGCGCCGGCCGGGGCCGCGCATGAACTTGTTCTCGCCGGTGCTGTACGGCGGCAGGTTGTAGTGGTGCAGGTAGCGCTTCGATTCCTCGGGACTGATGGTGTCGATGCGCTGTACGTCGCTGGAGGGGCCCAGCGTGGCCACGGTGAGCGCCTGCGTCTCGCCCCGGGTGAAGAGACCCGAGCCGTGAGCGCGTGGCAGCAGCCCGACCTCGACGGAGATGGGCCTGATGGTGTCGGCATCACGACCGTCGATGCGGATGCCCTCGTCGAGCACGACGCGGCGAACGGTCTTCTTGTGCAGCAGCGTCGTGAGTGACCGCGACAGCCCAGAGGCCACCAGGGCGGCCTCGAAGGCGGCGTCGGCGACATCGTTCTCGCCGCCCTTGCGCATGCGGATGGACTCGGCCACGGCGGAGGTGAAGGCGCTGACGCGGGCGGGCAGGTCGCCGGCCATGCGGGCCAGCAGGGCAGCGGTGGCTTCGGCATCAGCCAGGGCGCGATGGCTGGACGCCACCTCGATCTCGAAGAACGTGACGAGGTCGGTCAGCTTGTGGGCATCGACGTCAGGGTAGCCGGCTCGCGCGAGCACGAGCGTATCGAGGTAGGTGCCCGGCTCGATGCGGGTGCCGTCGGCGAGGGCAGCCTCGATGAAGGCGATGTCGAAGCCGACGTTGTGGCCGACGAGGATGTCGTCGCCGGCGAAGTCGAGCAGCTGGCGTGCCGCCTCGGCAGGCGATGGGGCGCTCGCCACATCGGCGTTGGTGAGGCCGTGGACCTGCTTGCCGACGATGCCCCGGGTGGGCTTGACCAGGGTCTCGAAGCGATCGGTCACCTTGCCGCCGACGAGGCGGACGGCGCCGATCTCGACCAGCTCGCCCGTCCGGGCGTCGCGGCTGGTGGTCTCGGTGTCGAAGACCACGAACGCTTCGCCGTTCTCGACGGCCCCCACGAACTCAACGACCGAATCGACGTCCGGCTCGACGTAGGGGACGCGCTTGGCCTTGCCTACCTCGGCCTGCAGCTGCTCCTGCAGCTCGATGACCGGCTTCAGGCTCTCATGGCCGAACATGATGGCGTCGGCCATGATCGACTCGGGCAGGATCTTGGCGCCGGCCTCCACCATCATGATGGCGTCGCGTGTGCCGCTGACCACGAGGTCGAGCTCGGACTCCTCCAGCTGGCTGGCGGTGGGGTTGACCACGAACTGGCCGTCGATGCGGCCGACGCGGACAGCCGCGACCGGCCCCAGGAAGGGGATCTCACTGATGGTCAGCGCCGCTGACGCGGCGATGGTGCCGAGGACGTCAGGGTTGTTCTCCTGGTCGGTCGAGAGGACGGTCAGCACGCACTGCACGTCATCCTTGTAGCCCTTGGGGAAGAGGGGTCGGATGGGACGGTCGGTCAGACGCGCCGCGAGGATGGCTGCCTCCGACGGGCGGGCCTCACGCTTGATGAAGCCGCCGGGGATCTTGCCCGCGGCATACATCCGCTCCTCGAAATCGATGGTGAGCGGAAAGAAGTCGAGACCGGGCCGAGGGTCGGCCCGATTAGCCGTTCCCAGCAGCATGGTGTCGCCGTACTGCACGGTCACGGAGCCGCCCGCTAGGCGAGCCAGCCTGCCCGTCTCGATGGTGAGGGTACGACCGCCGAATTGGGTCGTCAGGGTGGTTACCGTCATCTGTCCTCCAGGGGACGACCGACGGACCGGGGCACGTTGGGTGGTACTGCACAGACCTCACGCGAGGTCATTCGTGCGCAGGCGATGTGTATCGAGTGCGGGCGCAGCCCGCCGAGGCCGTGGCGCCTAGCGGCGCAGGCCGAGCCGTTCGATGACGGACTGATACCGAGCGGCATCCTTGCGCATGAGGTACGCAAGGAGACGGCGTCGCGTGCCAACGAGCTTGAGCAAGCCGCGGCGCGAGTGATGATCCTTGGGGTAGCGTCGAAGATGCTCGGTCAGGCCCGCGATGCGCTCAGTGAGCAGCGCGATCTGAACTTCCGGCGACCCAGTGTCGCCTTCCTTGGTGGCATGTTCGGCAACGACGCTTGCCTTCGTTTCCCGCGTGAGCGGCAACTGGTCCTCCAGCCTATCCATATACCTATCTGTTACCGCGCGGAAGCATAGCACACCGTCCCAGGTGGGGCCGGTACGCAGCCACGCAGGAATACCGTCGAGCCGCCGCAGGGTCGAACGAAAGCGCGGGCGCTCGTCGGCTGTCTGCACGCCATTGTGACCGATTACTCTGTCTCCTGCAGGAGGCATGAGATGACGATCAGCGGCCCGCGTCCGGTCCGCGCAGCACGCGGGAGCGAGCTCAGCTGTCGCGGTTGGCAGCAGGAAGCGGCCCTGCGGATGCTGATGAACAACCTCGATCCGGAGGTGGCCGAGCGCCCCGCCGACCTGGTCGTCTACGGCGGGACGGGCAAGGCGGCGCGATCCTGGGAGGCCTTCGACGCCATCGTGCGCGAGCTCCGCCGGCTGGCCGACGATGAGACGCTGCTGGTCGCCTCGGGCAAGCCGGTGGCCGTCTTCCGCACCCACGCCTGGGCACCGCGTGTGCTGATCGCCAACAGCAACCTGGTTGGCAGGTGGGCGACCTGGGAGGTCTTTCGCGAGCTGGAGCGGGCCGGTCTCATGATGTACGGCCAGATGACGGCCGGCTCCTGGATCTACATCGGCAGCCAGGGCATCCTGCAGGGGACCTACGAGACGTTCGCCGAGCTGGCGCGCCAGCACTTCGGGGGCAGCTTGCGAGGGCGCGTGGTGCTCACCGCCGGTCTCGGCGGCATGGGTGGCGCGCAGCCCCTGGCCGTGAGCATGAACGACGGCGTGGCCCTGTGCGTCGAGGTCGACCCGGCGCGGGTCGCTCGACGCCTGGAGACCCGCTACCTGGACCGTTCGAGCGACGATCTCGACGAGGCCGTGCGCTGGGCGCGAGAGGCCGCCGCTGCCGGCGCGCCGCTGTCGATCGGACTGGTCGGCAACGCGGCCGAGATCGAACCCGAGCTGGTGCGTCGCGGTGAGCGCTTCGACGCCGTCACCGACCAGACCTCGGCGCACGACGCGCTCAACGGCTATGTGCCTGCCGGCCTGTCGCTCGAAGCTGCCGCCAGCTTGCGTGGGACCGACCCCGACGAGTACGTGTGCCGCTCCAGCCGGTCGATGGCCGCGCAGGTGCAGGCGATGCTGGCGTTCCGATCGGCCGGCGCCGTCACCTTCGACTACGGCAACAACATCCGCGCCCAGGCCCACGGCGCCGGCGTGAGCGATGCCTTCGCCATCCCCGGCTTCGTGCCCGCCTTCATCCGCCCGCTCTTCTGCGAGGGCAAAGGCCCGTTCCGCTGGGTCGCCCTGTCGGGCGACCCTTCCGACATCCGCGCCACCGACGAGGTCGTCCTGGACCTCTTCCCCACCGACGGGCCGCTGCACCGCTGGATCCGCCGAGCCCAGGAGCAGGTCGCCTTCCAGGGCCTGCCGGCGCGCATCTGCTGGCTCGGCTACGGCGAGCGACATCGCGCCGGCCTCGCCTTCAACGAGCTCGTCCGCAGCGGCGCCGTCGGCGCACCCATCGTCATCGGTCGCGATCACCTCGACGCTGGCTCGGTGGCCTCGCCCAACCGCGAGACGGAGGCCATGCGTGATGGCTCCGATGCTGTCGCCGACTGGCCCATGCTCAACGCCCTGGTCAACACCGCCGCCGGTGCCAGCTGGGTCAGCATCCACCACGGCGGTGGCGTCGGCATCGGCTACAGCCAGCATGCCGGCATGGTGGTGGTGGCCGATGGCACCGATCTCGCGGCCCAGAAGCTGGAGCGGGTGTTGACCAGCGATCCGGGCATGGGCGTCGTGCGTCATGTCGATGCCGGGTACGAGCGAGCCATCGACGTCGCCCGCGAGCGCGGCGTGCGCATCCCGATGCTCGATGGCTGAGACCAGCTGGGGGCCGCCGTGGGCCGCTCGGATGGACGGCGCGGTCGTGCTCAACGGCGCGGAGCTGACCATCGCCGATGTCGAGTCGGTGGCACGTGGTCTGCGCCCGGCGCTGCTGGCGGACGACGCCCGCCGGCGCGTGGCCGAGGCCCGGGCCGTCATCGAGCACCTCGTCGCCTCGGGTGAGGTCGTCTACGGCGTCACCACCGGGTTCGGCTCGCTGGCCACCACCTTCGTGCCCCCGGAGCGCGCCCGGGAGCTGCAGGAGCGGCTGCTGCTGAGCCATGCCGCCGGGGTCGGGGAGCTGCTGCCGACCGAGGTGGTACGGGCCATGCTGCTGCTGCGCGCCAACACCCTGGCGCTGGGCCATTCGGGCTGCCGCCCCGAGCTCATCGATCGCCTGCTGGAGCTGCTGCGGCTGGGGATCCACCCGCTGGTGCCGTCGCAGGGCAGCGTGGGCGCGTCGGGCGACCTCGCTCCCCTCGCCCACCTCGCGCTGCCGATCATCGGCCACGGGCAGGTGGAGCTCGAGGGACGGGTGATGCCGGCCAGGGATGCCCTTGCCGCGGCCGGCCTGGAGCCCCTCGTGCTGCAGCCCAAGGAGGGCCTGGCGCTGCTCAACGGCACGCAGATGATGAGCGCCATGGGCGCGCTGCTGCTGGCCGATGCCGAGCGGCTGGCCAGGACGGCCAGCGTCGCGGCCGCCATCTCGGTGGAGGCGCTGCGGGGCACAGAGGTGGCCTTCAGCGCGGCCTACCAGTCGACACGCCCGCACCCCGGCCAGGTCCGCACCGCGGCAGAGCTGCGCTGGCTGCTGCGCGACTCCTCGCTGCAGCGGGCGCACCATGGCGACGCGCACCGCGTGCAGGACCCGTACTCGCTGCGTTGCGTGCCGCAGGTCCACGGTGCCGCACGCGACGCGCTCGGCAACCTGCACCGCGTCCTCGACATCGAGCTGAACTCTGCGACCGACAACCCGCTCGTCTTCCCCCAGGGCGGGCAGGCGCCCGCAGACGCGCTCGCGACCGGGCACGGCCTGGTCATCAGCGGCGGCAACTTCCACGGCGAGCCGGTGGCCCTGGCGCTCGACTACGCCAAGCTCGCCATCGCCGAGATCGGTGCCATCAGCGAGCGACGCGTGGCGCTGCTGCTCGATCCACGCCTCAACGACGGCCTGCCGGCGTTCCTGGGCGCATCCTCGGGGCTCGACTCGGGGCTGATGATCCTGCAGTACACGGCAGCCGCGCTGGCATCGGAGTCGAAGGTGCTGGCACATCCCGCCTCGGCCGATTCGATCCCCACCTCGGCCAACCAGGAGGACCACGTGTCGATGGGCTCGATCGCGGCGCGGCATGCCTGGCGGGTGCTCGAGCATAGCCAGCGCATCCTGGCCATCGAGCTCATCTGCGCCGCGCAGGGCCTCGACCTGCGGCTGGGCATGCAGCCGGACACCTCCCCCGGTGCCGGTGTGGCCGAAGCCCACGCACGGATCCGCGCGGTCATCGCCCACCTGGGGCATGACCGCGAGCCGGGAGCGGACATCGAAGCGGCGATGCGCCTCGTGCGCGATGGGGCGCTCGTCGACCTGGCCGAGCCCCCGCCGAGCGCCAGCACCTCCTGGCTGGGCCCCGACCCCCGGTGACCAGGCGGGCCATCGTCGGGAGCGGCCGCCTGCTGACCATGACCGGCTCGCGGCCCGCTGCCACCGGGCTCATCGAGGGTCCCTGGGTGGTGGTCATCGAGGATCGCCGCATCGGCCAGGTCCGCCCGGGCGTGCTGCGACCCGGCGACGCCGACGATGTCCACGACGTGGGACGCGCGCTGTGTACGCCCGGCCTCGTCGACCCGCACACCCACCTCATCTACGCCGGTGATCGGGCCGACGAGGTGGCGGCGCGCAGCCGCGGCGCGCGCTATGACGGCGGCGGCATCCTGCGCACCGTTGCCGCCACCAGCGCGGCGAGCGATGAGCAGCTGCGCAGCACGACACGAGCACGCCTCTCCGCGGCCGCGGCCGCGGGCACGACGACGATCGAGGTCAAGTCGGGCTATGGCCTGACCGCTGCGAGCGAGCGGCGACTGCTGCGCCTCATCCGCGAGGCCGCCGAAGGCCTGCCCATGCGGGTGCTGCGCACGTTCCTCGGTGCGCACGCCGTGCCACCGGGATCGTCACCAGCCGCGCAGGCCGAGGCCGTCATCGAGATGCTGCCGGCGCTCGCCGCGGAGGCGGACCACGTCGACGTCTTCTGCGAGCCGCACCTCTTCGACCTTGGGCTCACGCGGCGCATCGCTGCCGCCGCTGCCCGGGCGGGCCTGCCACTCAAGCTCCACGCCGACCAGCTGACGCATTCGGGAGCGGCCCTCCTGGGTGCCGAGCTGGGAGCGATCTCGGTGGACCACCTCGAGCAGCTCGACGAGGACGGCGCCCGTGAGCTGGCCGCCAGCAGCACGGTCGCGACGATCCTGCCAGGGCCGGCGCTCATGCTGCGGGCGGGCAGCCCACCCGTGCGCGCGCTGCTCGACGCCGGGGCCCACGTGGCCATCGGCAGCGATGCCAATGCCGGCACGTTCGGGCAGCCCTCGATGGTGCTGGCGATGGGGCTGGCGGTAGCCCTCGGCTTCACGGTCGAGGAAGCCGTCAGGAGCGCCACGGCCGGTGCCGCGCGCGCCTTGGGACGGCCAGCGGACATGGGCGTGCTCGCGACGGGCGCTGCCGCCGACCTGGTGGCCTGGGACGCCGAGCACGAGGGCGACTTCGCCTTCCGCGTCGGCGCTGTGCGGCCACGCTGGGTCTGGTTCGAAGGCGAGCGACGCTCGATCGGCGGCGACTGACGTGGTGTTCCCCGCAGGAGTCGGGACCGGACCCAGGCTGGAAGGTCCTCATCGAGAGCATCGGCGGCACCGCTGAGGGCCGCACGAGCGCACGCGACGGCGTCCCCTGGGGGTTGGTTATGCCCTCGGTGACTGACGCAGCAGCCGGCTTGATCATCCATGCCCGCGGCGACTCGATTCGACAGGGCCGACCGTCAGACGATGCCACCCACGCCTGAGCTGGTAGACCGCGGGCGCATCCGATGCCTCAGGGGCCTCGGATGTCGGTCGTCCCTGCTGACTCAGGCACCGGGGGCATGGACCGGGGCCGGGGGCAAGGACTGACGACGGACCGCCCCGCAGGTCGTCGTCAGCCGCGCGCGGCCGAGCGCCTGGCGAGCACCCCGCGGGCCCGCTGCACATCGTCGCCCATCTGCTCGACGAGCTGGTCGACCGCCTCATAGCGGCGCTGGCCGCGGATCCAATCGGAGAACTCGACGCGCATGCGCTTGCCGTAGAGGTCCTCGTCGCGATCGAGCAGGTGCACCTCCATGAGGCGCAGCCGTCCCCCGAAGGTGGGCTGCGTGCCCAGCGAGACGACCGCGTCAGCCTGGTCGAGCGGCTCCAGGACGCGATCGCCACCCCACGTGGCGCGAGCGGCATAGATGCCGTCGGGTGGCAGGCACACCGGCTGCGAGAAGTCGAGGTTGGCGGTGGGGAAGCCCAGCTCGCGCCCCCGCTGCTCGCCGTGGACCACCGAGCCGACGAGCGCGAACGGGCGGCCGAGCAGCTCTGCCGCAGTCTCCAGCTGCCCTTCGACCACCAGCTCACGGGTACGGGCGCTCGAGACGCGGGCGCCCCCCTGGTCCAGCGTGGGTGCCTCGACCAGTTCCCAGCCCCCCCTCGCGCCCATCTCGCGCAGCACCGGCAGCGTCCCGCCACGGTCGCGTCCGAACGCCGAGACCCTGGTCATCACCAGCGCCGCCAGGTTGCGGCCGCCACCGAGCCGCGTGACGAAGTCCTCGGCCGTGGTACGCCGAAAGACCTCGTCGAAGCGCTGCAGCACGACGATCCCGCCCACCAGCTGCGAGAGTCGCTCGAGCCGCTCGTGCTGGTCCATCAGCAGGTCGGGGGCACGCCCCTTCACCACCGCGTCCGGGTGCGGGTCGAAGGTCACCACGACGGGCATGGCGGCGAGGCGTCGCGCCGTCTGCTCGAGGACACGGAAGACCTGCTGATGCCCGCGGTGGACGCCGTCGAAGACGCCGACGGTGACCGCGAGCCGGGTTTCGTGGGGCAGCTGGTCGATGCCCAGGATGTAGTCCATGGCTAGCTCGCAGGTCGCGGGCTGACGAAGACCTTGTCAGGGTAGAGCCGGCCATCCTGGATGTGGCCCATCGCCGCCAGCCTGCCGTCCGCGTCGAGGACGCGCACGGCGTCCGCGGATGCCAGCACGGACGCGGGGTCGTGGGGACCGGCGATCTGGCCGCGCACGCGGATGATCTGGCCGCGGGCGATGGCCTCCCGGTCCTGCTCTGACACGCCCAGGGCCGGCAGGTGGTCCAGGCCGTGGTCAGGCGCCAGCAGCAGGCTCGCGACGTTGCCCCCGGCGAGCTCGTGGCGGAGGTGCTCGAGCGTGTGGGCCTCCTCGACGCGGAAGGGGCCGCTGGCCGTGCGCGTCAACGCGCCCAGGTAGGCCCCGCATCCCAGCCGTTCGCCCAGGTCGCGGGCCAGTGAGCGTACGTAGGTCCCGGCGCTGCAGCGGACGTCCAGCTCGGCCAGGGGCCGCTCGCCATCCGCCGCCTCCCAGCCCACCAGCTCGAGTGCGTGGATGGTGACGCTGCGGGCGACCAGCGCCGGCTTCTGCCCGCCCCGGGCCAGCTCGTAGGCGCGCTTGCCGCCGACATGCACCGCAGAATGATCCGGTGGCACCTGCTCGATGGGGCCGCGGAAGGCCGACAGGGCCGCCTCGACAGCCTCGCGATCGGGTGGCGGCCCCTCACCCGGGGTCATCTCGCCGTCGATGTCGTCGGTGGTGCTGTGCGCCCCGAAGACCACGGAGGCGCGGTAGGCCTTGTCGTCACCGCGGTGGTAGTCGACCATGCGCGTCGCCCGCCCGACGAAGATGGGCAGCACGCCCATGGCGAACGGGTCGAGCGTGCCGCCGTGGCCGACACGCCGCACGCCGGTCAGCCGCCGAACGGTGTCGATGATGTCATGCGAGGTCGGTCCTGCCGGCTTGGAGACGACGAGGATGCCATCGATGCTGGGTCCGTCATCGCGTCGCCGTGCCATCAGCGCGCAGGCAGCTCGTCGATGAGGCGCCTCGCCAGGCCCAGCACGAGCGGCTGGGCTTCCGTGAGGGGACGCTCGATGGTGGCACCGGCCGCGCGGGCATGACCGCCGCCTCCGAAGGCGCCGGTCAGTCGGATGGCATCCACGCCGCCGTCGCGCGTGCGCACCGACATCCGCACCAGGTCACCGAGGTCCTTGAAGAGGATGGCCACCTCGGCGCTGGCCGACTGGGCCAGCAGGTCGATGAGCCCCTCGGACATCTGCGCGCTGGCCCCGGAGATGCGGAAGTCCTCGTCGTTCACCACCGACCACGCCAGGAGCCCGTCCGCCGACGACTCCAGCCGCGCCAGCACGCGGCCGAACAGCCGCAGCTGCTCGTTCGGCTTGGTGCGGTAGATGCGCCTCGCGATCATGGGCAGCTCGGCTCCCGCGGCCACCAGCTCCGAGGCCACGCGCAACGTCCGCGGGGTGGTGTTGGGATGGGCGAAGTTGGCCGTGTCGATGACGAGGCCCGCGGTCAGGTTCTGGGTGATGTCGCCGCCCACGGCGTCGAAGCCGAGGCCGAGGTGGGGCAGCAGCAGCGTCACCTGCTCACAAGTCGCGGCGGCTGCAGGATCCACCCAGTCGAGCGTCCCGAAACGGGGGTTGGAGGCATGGTGGTCGATGTCGATGATGGGCACGCGCGCGAAGAGCTCGGCGTTCTCGCGCAGCACCGCGCCTGTGCGTTCGAGGTCCCCGCAATCGCAGACCACGATGAGGTCGGGCTCGAGATCGGGTTCCGGCGCCTGGCGGAAGCGCTCGATCTGGGGCATGAAGTCGTACATGTCCGGCACGGGGTCGGCGCACACGGCGTTGACGCGCGCGCCGTTCGCCTCCAGCGCCAGCGCCACGGCCAGGGCCGAGCCGAGGGCGTCGGCCTCGGGGTTCTCGTGACAGACGGTCATCACCCGCCGGCCCTGCAGCAGCCGCGCCGGGATGTCGGCGGGGACCGCATCGAGGTCCGACTGCAGCAGCGAACGCATGCCCTCAGCGACCACGGCGCTGCCTGGCTTTGCGCAAAGACACCCGGTCCACGCGACGGCGATAGCCGGCGGGCAGCGGGTCGGCGGCTGCCTCGTCGGCGGCAGGCTCGTGCAACGACGATGGCCGGGGCAGCTCGGGCGTGTCGACCACGGGCTCGTCGATGTGCTCGCGTGTGCCTTCGAGCTCAGCCTCCACCTGCTCCAGCAGCTGCAGCACGCGGGTGCCACGCTGGGCGCTGTCATCCTCCCGCAGGTGCAGCTCGGGGATGCGCTTCAGGCGCAGCGCGCCGAGCTGGTGACGGACGAAGGGCATGGCCCGTCCGAGCGCCTCCATGGTGGCCTTGCGTTGGGCGGTGTCACCGATGATGGAAGCCCAGACGGTGGCATGACGCAGGTCCGGCGCGGTCTCCACGCTGGTGATGGTCACGAAGCCGACCCGCGGGTCATGTACCTCACGCTGGATGATGGCACTGATCTCTTCCTGCAGGAGATGATCGACGCGCCGGCTGCGCTCGCTCACGTGCTACCTCGTGACGGCCCGGGCGATGGTCTCCGTGGTGAACGACTCGATGACGTCGAGCTCCTCGAGCTGGTGGTAGCCCGTCAGCGCGATGCCGCACTCGTAGCCGGCCGCGACCTCGCGGACATCGTCCTTGAAGCGGCGGACCGACGAGACCTTGTCGGTGGCGACGAGCTGCCCGTTGCGATAGACGCGTGCGCCGCCGCGAACGATGCGCCCATCGGTGACGTAGCTGCCAGCGATCTGCTGGCCCTTGCCGACGCGGAAGATCTGGCGCACCTCGGCGCGGCCCTGGATGGTCTCCACGACCTCGGGCTCGAGCATGCCGGCCAGGGCGGCTTCCAGGTCCTCGGTGAGCTTGTAGATGATGTCGTACAGGCGGACCTCGACACCCTCCGACTCGGCCATGGCGGCAGCGGTGGCCCCGATGCGGACGCTGAAGCCGACCACCACGGCATCGGATGCCGCCGCCAGGTTGACGTCGTTGTCGGTGATGTCACCGGTTCCCTGCAGCAGGAAGTTGAAGCGGAGCTCGTCGGTCTGGATCTGCTCCAGCGCGTGGACGACCGCGCCAAGCGAGCCCTGCACGTCCGACTTGAGGACGATCCGCAGCTCCTTGGTCTGCCCCGCCTGCACCTGGCGATAGAGATCCTCCAGCGTGGTGTGGCCGGAGACCTCGGGACGCGCCGCGGCCAGCAGGCGCTCCTCGGCCTGTCCCCGGGCGATCTTCTCGCTGGCCACGACGCGCACGACATCGCCCGCGTCAGGCACAGACGACAGGCCCAGCAGCACCACGGCTGTCGACGGTCCGGCCGACTTGATGCGCTTGCCGGTGCCGTCCTCGAGTGCGCGCGCCTTGCCGTAGGTGTTGCCCACGATGATCGCGTCACCCTGTCGCAGTGTCCCGGTCTGGACGAGGATGGTCGCCACGGGACCGCGGCCGCGATCCAGCTCGGCCTCCACGACGGTGCCGATGGCTGGCCGGTCGGGGTTGGCCCGGGGCTCGACGTTGGCATCGGAGGTCAGCAGGATGGTCTCGAGCAGGTCTTCGATGCCGTCGCCGGTCTTGGCGCTCACGGGCACCAGCGGCACGTCACCACCGAACTCCTCGATGATCACGCCGCGCTCGGAGAGCTCGGTCTTGACGCGTTCGGGCTTGCCGTCGGGCAGGTCCATCTTGTTGAGGGCCACCACGATGGGCACGCCGGCTGCCCTGGCGTGGTCGATGGCCTCGATCGTCTGTGGCATCACGCCGTCATCGGCCGCCACCACCAGCACGGCGATGTCGGTGACCTTGGCGCCCCGGGCACGCATGGAGGTGAACGCCTCGTGGCCGGGCGTGTCGAGGAAGACGATGCGTCGCCCGTTGATGGTGGCCTCGCTGGCACCGATGTGCTGGGTGATGCCACCCCGTTCGCCCTCGGCCACGGCCGAGGTACGGATGCGGTCGAGCAGGCTGGTCTTGCCGTGGTCGACATGGCCCATGACGGTGACGATGGGGGCGCGCTCGACGAGCTTCTCAGGCTCGGGCTCATCGAAGAGGTCGACCTTGGTGGCGGGAGCGGGGGCCGCCTCGCCGTCGTCGTCACGCCGCTCGGCCGGTCCGCCCTCGGCGACCTGGAAACCGAGCTCCTCGGTCACCAGCGCCGCGGTGTCCCGGTCGATGCTCTGGTTGATGGTGGCGAAGATGCCGCTGCGGATGAGCTCGCGGATGACGTCCGCCGAGTTGATGCCGATGAGCTCGGCCAGCTCCTTGACGGTGACCGACTCCGGGATCTCGACCTCGCCGCGGGTCGCCGGATCGGCGATCTTGACCGCGCTCTCGATGCCGTCATTGCGCTTGCGTGGCTTGCGGGGGCCCCGCCGTCCGCGGGTCCCGCTGCGGCTACGTGCCATGGGTGCCTCCTGTGATCGCTGCAGGAGCCCCGTGGGCGGTCGTGGCATCGAGGTCGGCCACGCCACCGTGCTCCAGTCGTGTTATCAGCTCTGTGGGTATCGCTGTGCGCAGCGCCCGCTGCAGGGCGGAGCGCTTCAAGGCCATGTCCCGGCAGCTGCCGGCGGCACAAAGATACGCGCCGCGCCCCTCAAGGGTACCGGAGCGGTCCATCTCGACGCGTCCGTCCGGCCGGCGAACGATGCGCACGAGGGCGGCCTTGTCATGGCGCGTACGGCAGGCGACACAGGTTCGCATGGGAACGTGTCGCGCCTCCGCGACCATCGCCGCCGCTACTTTGGCACCTCCGTGGGCTCGCCGGCAGCCGTGTCAGCCACGGCTGCGGTCTCGTCGGCCGGCGTGGCGCTCACGACCGCTGGCTCGTCGCGCTCGGGCTCATCGGGCTCCGCGATCGTCTGGGGCATGGCCGCTGCGGCGGCGCCGTCGGCTTCCGTCCCGGTCTCGGAGCGGATGTCGATGCGCCAGCCGGTCAGCTTGGCAGCCAGGCGAGCATTCTGCCCCTCGCGACCGATGGCCAGCGAAAGCATGCGCTCGGGCACGGTCACGGAGGCGATGCGCTCCGCCTCGTCGATCTCCACGCCCACCACCTGCGCCGGGCTCAAGGCATTGGCGACGAAGACCTCGGGGTCATCCGACCACGGGATGACGTCGATATTCTCGCCGCCCAGCTCCGCCACGACCGCCTGGACGCGTCCGCCCCGCTGGCCCACCGTCGCACCCACCGGGTCGAGGCCCTCCTGGCGGCTGGCGACGGCGACCTTGCTGCGAC
>DATHSE010000057.1:0-3626 GCA_035464455.1 Anaerolineae bacterium
GCACAGGCGATCCTGACGCTCCTCGGTGACGGCTGGGGCTGGCCCATCAGCGGCGGTGAGCTCGATCCCAACGACCCCGTGGTCAACACCGCTACCGAGTACATGTACCAGATGGCCACCATCGCGACACACACGCTGAACGGCATGCAGACCGTGGTGCTCGCCGAGCGGGTGGAGTGGGACGGCGATGGCGACGGCACCGTGGCCGCCGACGCGCCCACCGTCTCTCCCGGCGAGTGGGACCCGGCGACCGCGGGCCAGGACGCCATCTTCGAGCCCGGCGTCTACACCGTTCCTGTCGCCGGTCGCTAGTGGACCGGCTTCAACCGTACGCACCCGCTCGACGGCCCAGCGCGCGAGCAGGCCTGGAACGGCACCGTGCACGGCCTCTTCGCGCAGCTCGGCGTGGGCGCCACCACGGCGACCAGCCTGCAGATGGCGATGGGCATCGTGGGCGTGACCGCACTCATGGGCGTCGGCTTCGTCTTCGGCGGTGCCGGCCTGATCTGGGCCGGCATGGGTGGCCGCAAGGAGGACGAGCCCGTCGTGGCCTAGCCCAGCGGGGGCGCTCCGGCGCGTCCCTGCATCCGCACTTGGCGAGGCCGTCGGTCGCAGGACCGGCGGCCTCCTGGCATCACCGTGAAAGGCACGCGGACCGGCTGCCATCTCGGCAGCGGCATGGACAGCCGGGCAACCACGCTAGCCGCTCGAGCAGCGCGCTAGCCGCTCAGCACCGCGCTAGCCGCTGCTGCAACGCGCTAGCCGCTGCTGGGCTTGAAGAGCCGGTCGAACAGCTTCTGTACCTCCAGCACGCGCGGCGTGATGGTGTAGCTGCCGGACAGCTGCCTGGCCCAGCGGTTCGGCGCGAGCACGACCGATTTGGGGTTCGCGAGCTTGGCCTTCATGGCCAGCTGGTAGAGCGCCGGCGCCGCCCGCAGCGGGATGTCGGTGACGGTCTTCTTGCGAACCAGCTCGACCAGGGATGGCAGCGCGTCGATGCCGCGTGCGCGGACCTTCTCGGCGGCCGCCGCGATGACCTGCTGCTGCCGCGCGGATCGCTCGTAGTCGCTGTCGCTGTGACGGGATCGAGCGAACGCGAGCGCCGTCTTGCCGTCCAGCTGACGCGCCCCGGCCTTCAGTCTCAGGCCCTTGCCGCCGAGGCGCATGCTGGAGTCGATGAGCGGCTCGTCGAGCTTGACCTTCACGCCCCCGATGCCGTTGACCAACCGCACGAGCCCGTCGAACTCCAGCAGCGCGTAGTAGTCGATCTCGATGCCGAAGGCGTAGGCCAGCGCCTGCTTCGTCTTCTTGAGTGCCTCCCCGGTCTTGCCACTGGCGCGCTCGAACTCCCAGAAGAGCGAGTTGATGCGGCCGGGGTAGACCTGGCCCGGCGCGATGGGCACGTTGACCGTGTCACGCGGCAGGCTGACCATGGCCACCTTGCCGCTGCTGGGGTCGATGGTGGCGACGATGATGGTGTCGGTGCGCGCGCCGATGACGCTCTCGCGTGCATCGCTGCCGAGGATCAGCACGGTCAGCCGGCCGTCGCTGCCGAGCAGGTCGGCCAGCTCGAGTGGCGGCTTGGTCGGCTCGGGCGTGGGCTTCTGGGCGCGGGTCGACGTCGCAGCCTGCCTGCCGCCAGCCGTGTCCGGCTCATCCTCGGCTCCGGCCGTCAGACCGGCACAGCCGGACAGGGCCAGGACAAGGACGGCACTGATGGCGCCAAGCAGGATTCGACTCATGCGACGCGGCTCCTATCTGGTCGTGCGACGACTTCGTCACGTCCGGACGGGATCTGGGCACACCTCCGCCAGGAGGGACCCCGCTGCCGATGTGCGATGGGCCCGAGTCTAGCGCCGATGCCTTCATCGCGCCGCGGTGGTGCGTGCTGTCACCAGCCGCTACCATCAGCGGCCATGTGCCGTTCCATCAAGACGCTCCGGGGGTCCACCGAGCCGGTCACGGACGAGGATGTCCGGGCAGCCGCCCTCCAGTATGTCCGCAAGCTGAGCGGCTACCGCAAGCCCGCCCGCGTCAACGAGGCCGTGTTCGAGGCCGCCGTGGATGAGGTGGCCGCAGCCACGCGACGCCTCCTCGAAGGGCTCACGCTCCGCTGACCGCGGGTGAGCGGGTGAGCGGGTCAGGGGGTCAGGGGGTCAGCAGGAGCTCCGCCGACCCTCCCTGCCCCCTACCTGGCCTATCCCTCGCTGGAGGTGATCGCCTCGGCCGTCGCCGACGGCACCGCGGCCTGGCCAGCGGCCGCGCCCGCGAAGCGCTTGCTGAAACCCTCCTTGCCGCCGTCGACGAGCGAGTAGAGCACCGGGATGACGACGAGCGTCAGGAACGTCGAGGTGAACAGGCCGCCGATGACCACGACTGCCAGCTCCTCGGCGATGACCGAGCCATGCGCCATGCCCATGGCCACCGGCGTCAGCGCCAGGATGGTGGCGACGGCGGTCATCAGGATGGGCCGCACGCGAACGCGGCCTCCGCCGATGAGGGCGTCATAGGTCGACCGGCCCCGGGCCCGCAGCTGTTCCACGAAGTCCAGCAGCACGATGGCGTTGGTGACCACGATGCCGATGAGCATCAGGAAGCCGACCATCGCGCTGATGCCCAGCGGGTGGCCGCTGAGCAACAGCGCCGGGATGGCGCCGATGGCGGCCAGCGGCAGGCTGAACATGATGATGAAGGGGGTGATGAGTGAGCCCAGGGCCAGCACCATGACGATGTAGACCACCAGCACGGCGAAACCCATCGACAGGAACAGCGACTCGAAGGCCTCGTTCATCTCGGCCGTCGTGCCGGCGAACGTGGTCGCCACGGCCTCCGAAAGGTCGCCTGACGCACGCAGCCCCTCGATGCGTGCGGCAGCCTCGGCTGAGACGGCACCGGTGTCCTTGATGGTGATGTCGGCCGTGATGGTCGCAGCGGGCGAGCCGTCCACGCGCGTGACCGAGCCACGTACCTCCACCACCTCCACGTGGGCCAGCTGGCCCAGTGGTCGCGTGCCGGCCATGCCGCTCACCGGCATCACGCGCAGCCCCTCCACCGAATCGACGTCGTCGTCGGAGACGCGCAGCGTCGCCTCCACCACGGTGCCGTCGGCAAGCGTGTAGCTGCCGATGCTCTGGCCGACCAGGACGCTGCGGATGTGGGTGCCGATCTGGGCGGTGGTGGAGCCGATGACCATGGCCATGTTGGGATCGACCACCACCGACACCTGCGGAGCCTCGGAGACAGCGTCGCTGGAGACGTTGTCGATGCCCTCCATGTCGGCAAGGGCGTCGACGATGGTATCGCTGGCGGCCTTGATCTCAGCGGCATCCTGGCCGCTCACCACGATCGACAGGCCGGCACCGGCGCTGATGGCGTCCTGTTGTGAGACCGCGACGGCGAACCCGTCCCGGTTGAGGTGGCCCAGGTCCGCCTTGATGGCTTCACGGGCATCTTCGACGTCGATGCCCTCGATCAGGCGCGCGGTGATGATGCCGCTGTTGGGGGCGCGGCCGGCGAAGGCGGACTGCAGCGCCTGCGCGCCGGTGTCCGTGTCACCGGGGATGGTGGACATGACCAGCTCCACGTCCTCGTTGGCCCGCAGGATCTCCTCCGCCGCGATCGTCCGA
>DATHSE010000058.1:0-14948 GCA_035464455.1 Anaerolineae bacterium
GCAGCTGCGTGACGACCACGTTCTCGACCGACGTGTTCGTGACCGCCACGCGGACCTGGGCCGTGCCGCCGGGCTCAGGCAGCTCGGTGGGCGTGATGGTCTTCTGGAGCGCGATGGTGGGCAGCACGTCGGTGATGCTGACGGTGGCCTCGTCCCGCTCACTGGTGACGTTGCCTTCGTCATCCTGGGCGATCACGGTGATGACGTTGGTGCGGTCATTGCCGGCGTCGCCAAGGACCGCCCGCACGAAGTCACAGGTCGCCGATCCGCCGACAGCGATCACGAACGGCACGCCGCAGGCCGCGCCGAGGTCGCCGTAGACGTCATCCCTGATGGAGGTCACCGTGATGGGTTCGGGCGAGGTGTTGGCGACCGCGACGGTGAAGGTGATGTCGCCACCGGGTTCAGCGATCTGGCTGGGGCTTGCCGATTTGGTCACCTCGATGGTGGGAAGGACATCGTCGATGGCAACGCTGGCCACGTCCGACTCGGAAAGCGGGTTGCCGTCGTCATCGGTGGCGGCTGCCGTGACCGTGTCGGTCAGCACATCGCCGGCATCGCCGACGACATCGACACTGAACGAGCAGCTGTAGCTGGCGCCGGCAGCCACGACCTGGGGAACAGCACAATCGCCCGCGAGCGAGGTGATGTCGCCGAAGGGGACGTCGGTCAGCGAGTCGATGGTGATGCTGTCCACGACGCTGGTGTTCTCCAGCGTGATCGAGAAGGTGACCGGGCCACCGGGTTCGTCGAGTCGGATGGGGCTGGCGGTCTTGGTCACCACCATGCTGGAGGGCGTATCGAGGATGGTCACGTCGGCGCTGGCTGACCCGGAAAGCGGGTTGCCGTCGTCGTCGGTGGCAGTAGCGGTGACCGTGTCGGTCAGCACGTCACCGGGCACTCCCGAGACCGGACCGCTGAAGGAGCAGGCGTAGCTGCCGCCGGCGGGGATGGTCTGTGGCAGGGCGCAGTCACGCTGGCTCGCGAGGTCGCCGTAGACATCGTCGGTCAGCTCGGTGAGCTCGACCGTATCGACAGCGCTGTCGTTGATGACGGTGACAGTGAACGTCACGTTGCCACCGGGCTCATCCAGCTCGGTCGGGCTGGCGACCTTGGTCAGCACGATGCTCGAGGGCACATCGGTGATCGAGACACCTACGGGACTCGACGCTGTCGCGATGGTGGCATCGACGTCGTCGGTCAGCTGCGCGGTCACGCTGCGGACGTCGGTGCTGCCGACGGGGCCGGCGAACGCGGCCTGGTAGGTGCAGCCATAGACGCCACCGGCATCGATGCCGCCGCCGGTCGTGCAGTCGCCCACGCCGTCGAGATCGCCCTGCACATCGTCCTCGAGGAGTGTCAGCGTGGCAGCGTTGGCAGACGTGTTGGTGATGCTGACGCTGACCGTGGCCATCCCGCCCGGCTCGGGCAGGGACCCAGGGTCAGCGGCTGCGCTCAGGCTGAGGGAAGCCACGGCGGGTGTGATGTCACGGAGGCGGGATGCTGCCGCTGCCGGAGTCGGGCTGCTGCCGGGATCACCGGAGGAGATGGCATCGATCCCTGGGACCAACGACGGCACCGGAGAAGGGGAGGCTTCGAGCTGCGGTGAAGGGGCAGGGATGCCCGACGGAGCAGGAGACGGCGAGATGGCGGCTGGCGCGTCGGTCGGCGTGGGAGCGATGCTCACGTCGGGCGGGTCGTCGGGCTCGACGGGCGGGCTCGGCTCGCGCGTGGCGTCCACGGCCGGCCCTGCGCCCGGCTCGGGATCCGGCTCCGCGGTCAGCCTGGGCGTGGCAGCCGGTGCCGGTAGCCCGGTCGGTGCCGCGTCGGCGATGGCGGATCGTCCCGGGGCAGGGGACTCCGCCGGTCGCCCGTCATCCTGCGCGAGGACCATCGCGGGCACCACCATCGCGGCGACCAGGATGGCCACCTGCAGCAGTGCGAGCAGGCGCCCCGAGATAGGGCGAGCTACGGGCGACGACACGGTTGGCTTTCCCTCCCAGCGGGTGCGACTCTGGAGCGGCATCAGCTACGCGTGAGACGGTACCATCGCACTGCACCGGTCATCTCCCGCCGGACGTCACCCCAGCACTCCGATGCCATGGCATGAGCGGCCGGCTGTGCCGCTCCAGCCGCCGACGCCGGGCACCCTCGTTGGCGTAGTCTGAACGCATGCCCACGGCACGCTTCGCCATCGACATCGCCCCCCTGGGTGCGCGGTCTGACCCGCTCGCCATCCTGCGCCTCGCGCGCGCTGCGGAGGATTCGGGCTGGGACGGGCTCAGCATCTGGGACAGCCTGGGGCTGTCGATGGGCACCTCCGCGGCCGATCCGTTCGTGGCGCTTGCCGCTGTCGCCGCCAGCACCGAACGGCTGCGGCTCATCACCTCGATCATCTCGGTCGCCCGTCGTCGTCCGCAGCTCGTGGTGCAGGCCGCCGGGACGCTGGACCTGCTCAGCGCCGGACGCCTGGTCCTGGGCGTCGGCGCCGGCGAGGACCGACCCGACTTCGAGGCCTTCGGTGAGTCGCATGACCGCTCGGCGCGCATCAGCCGCATGGACGAGGCGCTGGCCATCATCGACGCTGGCCTGCGCGGGCGTGCGCTCGAACACGAAGGTGTGCACTTCCGTGCGCACGGCGTGACCCTCGGCCCGCGGCCGAGCCAGCAGCCGCGCCCGCCACTGTGGCTGGGAGCCCTGCGGCGCGGCGGCGTGCGCAAGGCCGCGCACTGGGACGGATGGATCGCCGTCGCCATGAGCGAGGACGGCGCTTCGATGTCGATGACACCTGACGCCTTCGCCGAGCTGGTCGCACTGGTGCACTCCGAGCGCGAAGGGTTGGGCCGAGCCGGCGCACCATACGAGATCGCGGTGCTGGGTGTGGATGGCCTGGACGGGTTCAAGTCCACGGCCTACGTGGATGCCGGGGCCAGCTGGTGGCTGGAGTCGCTGTCGCCGATGCGGGGTAGCCTCGACGAGCTCGAGGCCATCGTTCGCCTCGGCCCATCGCGTTAGGGGGCCAGGTGGATCTGAGCGTCGCGGTCGACGCGTTCTCACGCGTGCTCCCGGTCCTGCTGCTGTTCGGCCTGGGTGCGCTCTTCCGGCGGCAGGGGTTCCTGTCCGGCAGCGCCGTCGACGGGCTGCGCAAGCTGGTCCTCAACGTCACGCTGCCGGCCGCGCTGTTCCTGGCCTTCCTGAACACGGAGCTGGAGGCGCGGTACGGGCTCATCATCATCAGCGTCTTCGGCGCGTGCCTGGCCGTGCTCGCCCTCGGACCGCTGCTGCGGCGTCAGGCTCGTGTCCGCAGCGAGGCCATGCCGAACCTGATGGCCGGCTTCGAGGCCGGCATGCTCGGCTATGCGCTGTATGCCGCCATCTTCGGCGTAAGCGAGCTGTATCGCTTCGCCATCGTCGACCTTGGCCAGGTGCTCTTCGTCTTCTTCGTGCTGGCGCCCGTGGTGATGCGCTGGGCCAGTGGCCATGCTCCGCCCCTGAGCGAGACGGCCGCAGCCTTTGCGCGCACACCCGTGATCATCGCCATCGTGGCCGGTGTGGCGGGCAGCCTGCTGGGGTTGGCCGGTCCGCTCCAGTCGAACCCGGTCGGCTCCGCCGGCCTGGAGACACTGGCCATGCTGGCCGCGGTGACGACGCCGGCCATCGCCATCGTCATCGGCTACTCGACCTCCTTCAGCGCCGGCTCGTTGCGTGACCCGGCACGCACGCTCGCGGTCCGCCTGCCCATCTGGATCGGGCTGGCGCTGATCTTCAACATCGTCGTCATCGAGGGCCTGCTGGGCCTTGACCGACTCTTCGCAGCAGCCGTCCTGACGATGGCCATCCTGCCGCCACCGTTCGTGATCCCCCTCTTCATGGCACGGGCACGCGGGCGCGACGTGAGCGACGACCCCGACCACGACTACCTCGTCAACACGCTCTCGCTGGCGACGATCGTCACCCTGGTGGGTATCACGGTCGTCGGTGTGGTCTACGCCACGTAGCTGCACGCCGGCATCAGGCACGGTCGCCAGTCGGACGGGTGCGTGGCACGCCGGTCGGACGTGCGCAGGCCGGTCGGACGTGTGGACGCCGGTCGAGCGTGCGCAGGCCGGTCAGTCCCGCACCACGGTCAGGTGCGACGGTTTGCGGGCTCGCTCCGCTCGACTTGACCGACCAGGGGCTCGAACTGACACGATGTCCCGCAAAGCGGGTCATCGCAGCACCACGGGAGCCTGACTGGTCGAGCTCTCCCGCTGGGTGGGAACCTCGGCTGCAGCGGGGCCCGCCCGCTAGTGACCGACGATGGTGGCGAACCGCTGGTGGTAGTCCGGCGGCTCGAGGGCGCTGGCGAAGTAGTAGTCCACGGCGATGACGCTGCCGGCATCGAGCTTCACCAGGGCCACGATGTGATCGGGGCCGTGGGCGCCGGCGGCGTCCTCGATGACGCCCTGGCCGATCCAGGTCTGGCCCTCGCCCTGCACGCGGCGCCACTCGATGCGCGGCGGCTCACCCCTGCGGCTGCGGTACATGCCCATGATGCGTTCGCGGCCGACGAACTTCTCAGCCATCTGCGGACGACCCTCTACCGCGCCGGGGGCGAGCAGTGACCCGTACGTGTCCAGGTCCCACTCCGCGAAGGCGCGCAGGAACTTGCGAGCGACGACGCCCTCTTTCATGTGGCTCGTACCTCCTGCTGCGCATCGTAGCCGCTCGCGGTCTTCCGGGCCGACGGCGACAGCAGCCCCGCCCACGGGCGGCTGCGGCACCGTCGGCGGTCGGGTCGCACCCTCGCCTGGCATGACCCGTGGACCGCCCGAGAGGGCGGACCGGCCCATCCGGGCAGATGAGCGGGCCGATACCATGCCCTGCACGATGACCGACACACACGTCAGCCCAGCACCCGTCCAGGACGACTCGTCCAAGGCCTCGCGACCTCTCCGCAGCTCGCTCAAGACCTTCTTCAAGCCACGCTCGGTAGCGCTCATCGGCGCGACCGAGAAGGCCGGGAGTGTCGGCCGCACCATCCTGAGCAACCTCATCGCCAGCCCCTTCGGCGGAACCGTCTATCCCGTCAACCCCAATCGACCCAGTGTGCTGGGCATCCAGAGCCACCCGGACATCGCCTCGATCCCGGAGCAGGTGGACCTCGCGGTCATCGTCTCGCCCCCCAGGTCCATCCCGGGCATCATCGAGGAGTGCGGTGAGGCCGGCGTGCCCACGGCGGTGGTGATCTCGGCCGGCTTCAAGGAGGTCGGTGCCGAGGGCGCGCAGCTGGAGCTTGATCTCGTCGCCAAGGCCCGCGAATACGGCATGCGCGTCATCGGACCCAACTGCCTGGGCGTGATGAACCCGATCTCCGGGCTCAACGCCACGTTCGCAGCCGGCATGGCCAAGAAGGGTCGCGTCTCCTTCATCGGTCAGAGTGGCGCACTCATCACGGCCATCCTCGACTGGAGCCTGCGGGAGGGCGCCGGCTTCAGCTCCATCGTCTCGCTCGGATCCATGGCCGACGTGGGCTGGGGCGATCTCATCGACTACCTCGGCGACGACCCCGACACGGACGCCATCGTGCTCTACATGGAGACCGTCGGCGACGCCCGCGCCTTCCTCTCGGCCGTACGCGAGGTGGCGCTGCAGAAGCCCATCATCGTGATGAAGCCGGGCCGCACGGAAGAGGCGTCCCGCGCTGCCGCCTCGCACACCGGCTCCATGACCGGCTCCGACGAGGTCCTCGACACCGCCTTCCGTCGTACGGGCGTGCTTCGCGCCGACCGCATCTCCGACCTCTTCTACTTCGCTGAGATCCTGGGCAAGCAGCCGCTACCCAAGGGTCCGCGCCTGACGGTCCTGACCAATGCCGGCGGCCCCGGCGTGCTTGCCACCGACGCGCTCATCCGCAGTGGCGGCCAGCTGGCGCCGATCTCGGCGGAGACCATCGCCCGCCTGGATGAGGTGCTGCCGCCGACCTGGAGCAGGGCCAACCCCATCGACATCATCGGTGACGCGCCGCCCGACCGCTACGCGGCAGCCCTGGACATCATGGCCAAGGACCCTGACAGCGACGGCCTGCTGGTCATCCTCACGCCACAGGCGATGACCGACCCCACCAAGACCGCGCGCGAGATCATCCCGTACACCACTGACACGGACAAGCCGATCATGGCCAGCTGGATGGGCGGCAGCGACATCGAGGCGGGCGAGCGCATCCTCAGCGAGGCCGGCCTGGCCACGTTCCCCTATCCAGACAGCGCGGCTCACATGTTCACGGAGCTGGTGGCCTATGGCGAGAACCTCAAGTCGCTCTACGAGACGCCGGGCCTGACCCCCGATTGGGTGCGCCGGCCGCAGCGCGAGCGTGCCGGACAGCTCATCGAGCAGGCGCGTCGCGCCGGCCGCACGACCCTCTCGGAGCCCGAATCCAAGGAGCTGCTCGACGCCTACGGCATCCCCGTAGCGGAGACGCGCACCGCCGCCACCGTCGAGGATGCCGTCGAGGCCGCCAACGCCATCGGCTACCCCGTCGTGGTCAAGCTGGTGTCGCACACCATCACGCACAAGTCCGACATCGGCGGCGTGCGCCTGGACCTGCCCGATGAGGCGGCCGTACGCGAGAGCTTCCGTGCCATCCAGGCGGCTGTGACCGAGAAGCACAGTGCTGCGGACTTCGAGGGCGTGTCGGTCCAGCCCATGATCTCCCGCGAGGGCTACGAGCTCATCCTCGGCAGCAGCATCGACCCGCAGTTCGGACCGGTGCTGCTCTTCGGGCTGGGCGGCACGCTGGTCGAGGTCTTCAAGGACCGCGCCCTTGGCTTGCCACCACTGACCGCGACGCTGGCGCGCCGGATGATGGAACGCACCAAGATCTACACCGCCCTCAAGGGCGTGCGTGGACAGCAGAGCGTGGACATGGCCGCGCTCGAACAGCTGCTGGTGCGCTTCAGCGAGCTGGTCGTCGAGCAGCCGGCCATCGCCGAGCTTGATATCAACCCGCTGCTGGCTTCATCCGACCGACTGTTGGCGCTCGACGCGCGGGTCATCCTGCACCCGAGTGACGTGGCTGCCGAGGATCTGCCCCGGCCGGCCATCCGTCCCTACCCGCGACAGTACGTCAAGCCGTGGAAGACCCAGAGCGGCATCGAGTTCGTCATCCGGCCCATCCGTCCCGAGGATGAGTCACTGGTGGTGGACTTCCACGGTCGCCTCTCCGAAGAGACGGTGTACCAGCGCTTCTTCACCAAGCTGGGCTATGAGCAGCGGGTCGCGCACGAGCGCCTCGTGCGTGTCTGCTTCACGGACTATGACCGCGAGATCGCGCTGGTGGCCGAGCGCCTGGATCCGGCGAGCGAGAGACTCTGCATCGCCGGTATCGCCCGGCTCATCCGGATCCCCAACTCCAGTAGCGCCGAGTTCGCCCTCGTCGTGGCCGACGACTACCACGGTCACGGCCTGGGCACGGAGATGGTTCGGCGTCTCGTGGAGGTCGGCCGGCAGGAGGGCCTGGACCGGATGGTGGCGGACATCCTCGCCGCCAACGGCGGCATGGTCCGCATCTGCGAGGAACTGGGCTTCACCATCCTCCCCGAAGAGGGCAGCGAGACGCTCCAGGCCGAGCTCATCCTGGCCTAGCGGGCCACGCCTGGCGGCCCAACGGGGCCGGCATCGCCCGGCGGCGAAGGATGACTACGCGGCGACGGGGTGGGCGCCGTTGGAGGTGACCGGTCTGGCGTGCACCGCGTCGGCCACGCTACGAGCCCACAGCGCAGCGCGTTCGGGCTCACCATGACGGAGGCGTGGCTGCTGCGTCACCTTGAACGATTCGGGGGCCACGACCACGTTGCCTCCGGCCTCGTGCAACCAGCGGCGGATGGCGATGGCGGCCGAGCCAGAGAGAAGGCGAGGCCAATCGAGGCGCGTGTCGAAGGCCGCAGCGTCGATCCCGTCGAGCGCCCGAGCCGGTAGCCGCTCGAAGAACGCGCGGACCGGCGGCGTGGCGTGCCGGCCCTCCGTGGGCCCACCCACGATCAGCAGGTCGCAATGGTCCCAGACAGTGGCGGAGGCATCCTCTACCGCGAGGAGACGCACCGGACCGTACGTTTCGAGCGCGGCCGCGATGGCCTGCGCGATCCTCTTGGTATTGCCACTGCGGGAGCCATAGACGACGACGGACCTCATGGCCAAACACCTCCGGAGGAGGCCGTCGGGGCCTCCTCGGTCAAGAGAGCAAGAGCGAGGCAGCGCGAGGCGGGGCCACTGCCCGCGACTGACTCGGCGAGGATGACCGCGACCAGCTGCTCGGCGGATCCAGGGTCAGACGTGCTGGCACGGCCCGATTCGCTCCACACCGGGCGCGCGGGATGGAAGACGGGAAGGTGGCTGATGCCGCGACAGGAGGCCGTACGCCGATGATGCTGCGCCGCATGCAGCCTCTCCCCGACGACGAAAGGAGCGCATGTCGAGTCGCACCGATGGGCACGAGCGACGGCCGCCGACACGATTCCGGCCTCCTTTCGCAACCATCCTGTAACCGATCGAAGGCGGGCGCCATGTGCCGAATGTCCCTTCCGGGCACGCCACTCCGGCCATCCGTAGCGTTCCGGCGGCGAAGGCCGCCTGGAGCGCTACTCCAGCGACCTGGATTCGACGGGCTTGGAGCGGTAGCGCGAGACCAGCTCGCGCATGGCCATCTGGTTGCGCACCGGCGGCAGCCCGCGCTCCATCAGAGCCAGGTCGTCCAGCACCATCTCACCGATCTGCTCGAACGCGGCCGGGATGCCGCCGGCTCGGTGAGCCTGCAGGACCAGGTTCTCGACCTTGCGGGCGGGATGGTCGAGGGGCGCCGGCTCGTCGGGCCAGACGTCGGTGGCAGCCAGGAAGCGACCCTCCGCGACACGACGCACCATCGCATCGAAGTCCACCACCGCGGCGCGGCTGGACAGCACGACGCGCGCACCTTCGGGGATGAGCTGCATGTTCTCGGCGTTCAGCAGGTGCGTGGACTCATCGGTGACGGTGGCGAGGACGAAGAGGAAGGTGCTGCCGGCCAGCACCTCCTCGAGCGAGGCAGGCACCATCCCGGCTTCGCGGATGACCGCGTCCGGAAGCCACGGGTCGTAGCAGCGGACGATCGAGGGGCGGAACGGTTCCAGCAGTGGCAGCAGCTTGCGACCGATGTTGCCGTAGCCGAGGATGCCCATCTCCGAGCCGCGTAGCAGGATGGAGTCCTGCGTGCTGTTGAAGACGTAGCCCTCTCGACCCTCGCGGAAGGCACGGTCCTCACGGCTGATCCCGCGGGCGAGGTCGATGGCCAGGCCAAGCGAGAACTCGGCCACGGCCTGGGCGTAGGTGGGCATGCAGGCGACGACGTTGACGCCACGCTCGAAGGCCGCGTCATAGTCCACGTTCTGGAAGAAGTTGCCCTCCACGTTGAGGATCCCGCGCAGCTTCGGCGCACGCTCCAGCCTCTCTCGCGGGAGGTCGGGCTGGCCGATGATGGCGAAGACCTCGGGCAGGCAGGCATCGATGGCCTCCTCGGACGGATCGGCCTGGCCATCGATGACGGTGTAGCGCTCGTTCAGGCGGCGAAGAGCGTCGTGGCTGAAGATGCGCTCGATGGTCTGGGGGGCGGGGCGCAGCAGGACGACGGGCTTGTCGCGGGTCGCTTGGTCGGACATCCTGGTCTCCTCGAGCACGTGTTGGCAGCCGGTGCAGAAGCCGCCGGATGGTGTCTGCGCCGAGGGTACCCCAGCGCCGCGACCGCCAGGGCCGCGCCATCGCTAGAATCGGCGACTATGCGATGCGAGCGAAGCCTGCCGGCCACTCGGCCCGGCCACGCATGACCGACCCCAGCCGCGAGCCCGGCCGCGAGGTCGATCGACGCGGGCGCCAGGCGCCGGCCATCCCCGAGGGAGCGACGATCGGCCCGCCAGACTTCATCGGTGTGGGTGTGCACAAGGCGGGTACCACCTGGTGGTGGGCGCTCTTGGTGGGCCATCCGGCGATCGACGGGGTGCCGCGGCGCAAGGAGCTGCACCTGCTCGATCGCATGCGCGAGGACCCCATCACCCAGGAGCAGAAGGACTGGTACCACCGCCAGTTCCCGCGCCTTCCCGGCCACCTCACTGGAGAGTGGACGCCGCGCTACCAGGCCCTGCCGCGCATGCCGGAGGTCATCCGCGAGGTCGCCCCGGAGGCGAGGCTGCTGAGCATCGTCCGCGAGCCCGTGGAGCGCTACCGGTCCGGCCTCAACCAATGGCACGAGGAGAACCGCCGCCGCTCGCTCAAGCGCGACGAGAAGTCCGGCAAGCGTGAGGCGCGGATGCGTGGCTTCTATGGGCGTCAGCTGCAGCGGCTGATGGAGGTGGTCGGGCACGAGCGCGTGCTGGTGCTGCAGTACGAGCGCTGTGTCGAGCAGCCCGCTGGGGAGTTCGCGCGGACCCTGGAGTTCCTCGGCCTGGAGCCGTTCCAGCCCGATCCCCGCCTGCTGCGCACGCGCGTGAACCAGACGGTCGGCAGCAAGCGGGCGGTGCCCTCGAAGGACGAGCAGGCGCTCATCGAGGCGTACGAGCCCGAGGTGGCGCTGCTGAAGTACCTCGTCCCGGACCTTGACCTCGCCCTGTGGCCAAGGTTCGCACACCTCGACCGGTAGCCGGCACGAGCGCATCACCCCTCGGAGCTTCCCGAGGCGACCTCGCGTTCACGAGGTCGTCACCGCTCCTGCGCTACGCTGACACCCGTCGTCGCGTCATCGCTGGAGGGCAACATCAGCCATGTTCCTGTGGGGTCTATGGATCGACCCGCTGTACCTCGTCCTCTTCGTCTTCACGCTCGTCATCTCAGGCGCAGCGCAGCTCTACATCAGGTCCACCTTCGGCAAGTGGAGCGCGGTCCGCAACAGCTCCGGCCTGGCCGGGGCGCAGGTGGGTGAGCGCCTGATCGCAGGCGTCGACTTCGGAGGCGCGCGCGGGAGCGCTACCGGTATCAGCTTCAAGATCGTGCCCGGGGAGCTGTCTGACCACTTCGATCCCCGCACGCGTGAGATCGGACTCTCCGCGGCGGTGGCATCACAGAACTCGGTGGCGGCCATGGCCGTGACGGCACACGAGGTCGGCCACGCGCAGCAGCATGCGGAAGGCACCGTGGCCATGCGGCTGCGCAGCGTACTGGTGCCGGCGGTGACCTTCAGCCCGATGCTGAGCTATCTGCTCATCTTCCTCGGGCTCATCTTGAACCTCACCGGCCTCTTCTGGCTCGGCATCATCGTCTTCGGCCTGATGGTGCTGTTCAGCATCCTCACGCTGCCGGTAGAGATCGGTGCCAGCCGTCGGGCGCTGGTGATGCTGCGCGACACCGGCATGATCGCCACGACGCAGGACGAGGATGGGGTGCGGCGTGTCCTCATCGCCGCTGCCATGACCTACGTCGCCGCCGCGGTGACCTCGATCCTGACGCTGCTGTACTACATCTCGCTGGCGCGGCGATAGGGAGGGCCGACCCCGGGACCGAGCCTCATGACCGATCCCCACGCGCCAGATCCCCACGCGCCCGATCCCCACGAGCCCGACCCCAACGCACCCGAGGGGACGAGGGCGCCCTCGTCGCCCGCGGAGCCACTGGCGCAGCCGCCCCGGGGCTGGTCCCGGCGAACCATCCTCGGCACCGCCCTGCTCATCGCCTTCTTCGTGGCAGTCGGGCTGTTCGCGGCCTGGACGGTCACGCCCGGGCCGGACGAGGAGGCGCTGGCACGCCCCACCGACGCCGATGTCGTCATCGCCGGGGGCGCGCCCCTGGCATGGGACCCGGCTGTCATCGCCGATGGCATCTCGGCACAAGTGCTGGCCCAGGTCTACGAGGGCCTGACGGTGCTCGACGCCGGTTCCGAGGTGCGGCCGGCCCTGGCCGAGTCGTGGCGCCTGGAGGACGGCGGCCGCCGCCTGGTCTTCGAGCTGCGCGAGGGGGCGGCCTTCAGCGATGGCTCGCCGCTGACCGCGGCAGACGTCCGACGCTCCTGGCTGCGCGTGATCGACCCGTCTGCTCCGAGCCCGTTGTCGAGCGTGCTCGATGATGTCCGAGGCGCGGCTGCCTACGCCCGCGGTGAGGGCAGCGCCGACGCCATCGGGCTCCGGGCCGACGGCCAGACCCTCACGCTCGAGTTCGAGCGCCCGGCGTCCTTCTTCACCGCCGTCGCTGCGGTGCCCACGCTGGCCGTCGTGCCACCCGGTATCGAGACGTCGAGCCGCGGCCCGCAGGGGGGCGTCGAGATCGTGGCATCCGGACCCTATGTGCCCGTCGAGCAGGCCTCCGGACGGATCAGGCTGCAGGCCAACGACAGGTACTGGGCCGGACCACCAGCCATCGACCGCATCACCATCGTGACCGACGACGGCGGACGCAGCAGCGTCGACGTCTTCGAGGATGGCGCGGTGGACTGGACGGACATCTCGCCGGCCGACGCGTCCTGGATCCGTTACGACCGCCGCCTTGGCCCACAGCTGCGGCACATCGAGGAGATGGCCGTCCAGTACCTCGGCTTCGACACCACCGAGCCGCCCTTCGACGACCCCGCCGCGCGGCGCGCCGTGGCCATGGCCGTGGACTGGCGACGGCTGGCGCGACTCGACGGGGAGGGCGATCCTGCGCCGACCTCGATCGTGCCGCCCGGCATCAGCGCAGGCGGTGCAGGCGGCGCGGCCGACTACCTGCTGCCCTACGACCCGGAGGCAGCACGTGCCGAGCTGGCGGCCGCGGGCTTCCCTGGCGGCGTGGGCTTCCCTGCCGTGCCGCTGACGACCTATGGAGTCGGCCCCGCATCCGCCATCGCAGCCGAGCTCGAGCGTGAGCTGGGCCTTGCGGTCACGGTCGAGAGCCGTCCGTTCGATGAGCACTCGGCCCTGCTCGCTGCGGACACGCCCGCCATGTGGACGCTGTCGTGGAGCGCCGACTACCCCCATGCGAACAGCTTCCTGGGCCTACTGCTGCGCTCGGGCAGCAGCGCCAACATGGGTGGCTGGAGCGATGTCGAGTACGACGGGCTCATCGACGCAGCGGCAGCCACCGACGATGCCACCGCCCAGGAGCGGCTGTACCACGAGGCCCAGTCCATCGTGCGCGAGCAGGCGCCGGTCATCCCGCTCGATTACGGCAGCCGCTGGTGGCTCAGTCGGGAGGGCCTGCGCGGCGCGCAGGTGTCGGGCGTCGGCATCCAGCGCCACGCCGACCTGGCATGGGCCGATCGATGAGCTCGGCCCGCGCGGTCGGTCTACGGGCCCTGCTGCTGGCGGCTGCCCTGCTGCTGGCGGTCCTGCTCCCGGCCGCCGCCGAGGCCGACGTCGTCTTCGGCCAGCCGCAGGCCGAGGGCAGCTTCGGCGAGACCGTCGCCTTCAGCACCACCTTCCGCACCTCCCAGCGTCCGCTGCGGGTGGAGCTGCTGACCCGGCTGCCCGGCGGTGGCGCCGAGCGGGTCGAGCTGGCCGCCGTCGAGCCGACCGGCGCCGAGGGCTGGCGAGCGGCGGTCTACCGCGGCGGCCATATCGTGCCCAACACCAACTGGCAGTTCCGCTTCCGGGTCGTCACCGAAGACGGCAGCTTCACTGGGCCGCTGGGCCAGCATGCCGTCCGCGACGAGCGGCTCGAGTGGCGCGTGCTCCAAGGTGAGCACGTCAACGTCTGGTGGCACGAAGGAGGCGAGGACTTCGGCCGCCGCGCGCTCGACATCGCGGAGGCGGCGCTGACGTCGGCCTCGGACCTGCTCGGTGTGGGACAGCTCGCGCCCGTGGACTTCTTCATCTACGCCGACACGCGCGAGTTCCGCGAGGCGATGGGGCCGGCCACCCGCGAGAATGTCGGCGGCCAGGCGCATCCGGCCATCCACACGCTCTTCGGCCTCATCGAACCGCGCCAGATCCGGTCGGACTGGATCGAGGAGCTGATCCGGCACGAGCTGGCACACCTGGTCTTCCACGAGGCCGTGGACAACCCGTACCAGTACCCGCCGCGCTGGCTCAACGAGGGCCTCGCCGTGTACCTCTCACGGGGCTACAGCGAGGGCGATCGCGCCCTTGTCCGGGGCGCAGCCGGCGGCGGCACCATCATGCCGCTGGAGGGCCTCGTCGGGAACTTCCCGACCCGCGCCACCCGCAGCAGCCTGGCCTATGCCGAGAGCGTCTCCGCGGTCGACTTCTTCGTGCAGACCTACGGCGAACCCCGCCTGGTAGACCTCATCACCTCGTTCGCCGATGGCACCGGCATCGACGAGGCCTTCGTGGCTGCGACCGGCGACGATTTCGCCGCCTTCGACGCGGCCTGGCTGTCATCACTGGGCGCGCGACCGCCGGAGCCCTACGGGCCACGCGAGGTGGAGCCGGGTCCGGTGCCCGATGCGTGGGCAACGAACGGAGAGGCCCTGCTAGGCTGACGGGGCCCATGAGAGATCTCGCCCAGCGCGCCCTCGACACCGCGACGCAGCTCGGCGCCGACTACGCCGATGTCCGCAGCGTGCGTCGGCGGGACCAGAGTGTCAACGTGAAGGTCGGACGCGTCGATGGCGTGAGACTCGCTGAGACAGAGGGCTACGGCGTCCGCGTCCTGGTCGATGGCGCGTGGGGCTTCGCCAGCTCCAACCGCATGGACGGGCGCGATGCCGATCGCGTCGCAGCGCTGGCCGTCCGGATCGCCCGTGCCGCTGCACGCCACGCCCGCCATGAACTGACGCTCTCCGCCCGCCAGCCGGCGGTGGGCCAGTACCAGACACCCGTCGAGGAGGATCCCTTCGGGGTGCCGGTGGACCGCACCGTGGCGCTGCTGCTCGAGGCCGAGCGCGCCATGGCTGCCGTGGTGGGCACGACCACGACCAAGGCCGACTACCGTGCCTTCCGCGACTGGAAGGTCTTCGTCGCCAGCGACGGCTCACACACCGAGCAGGTCATCACCCACGTCGGCGCCAGCCTGGAGGCCAA
>DATHSE010000059.1:0-3025 GCA_035464455.1 Anaerolineae bacterium
TGTTCGGGCGGGTCGTGGACGGCATCGCCAAGGGTGGGGCGGCAGGCATGAAGAGGGAACTGGATGCTCAGGCCGGTTCCGCCGAGCCGTCCGCCGAGGGCTAGTCACATGGATCCTCGCGTCGTCATCGATGGTGCCCTCGAGCTCAGCGTCGTGGGCAGCTTCAGCCGACCCGGCTACCACATCCGCCGGCGCCTCTTCGACTGGTCCGACCCGCGACCTGGGTCGCTCGAGGGCAGGACCGTGCTGATCACGGGCCCGACCTCCGGCCTGGGGCGCGCCGCCGCCGACGAGATCGCCGCGCTGGGCGCCCGCATCGTCCTGCTCAGTCGGAGCCAGGACAAGCTCGAACGCGTGCGTGATGAGCTCAGCCGGCGCCACGGCGCTGACCGCTTCCCCATCGTCGTCGCCGACATGTCGTCACTGAGGAGCGTGCGCGAGGCCGTCGGCAAGGTGCTGGAGCGGGAGGCACGGCTCGACGTCCTCGTCGACAATGCCGGCGCCATCTTCGATGAGCGCCGCGTGACCGACGATGGCCTGGAGATGACGTTCGCCACCATGACGGTGGGCCCGTTCGTCCTCACCGCCGGGCTGCTGCCACTGCTCGCGGCCAGCGGTGACGGGCGTGTCATCAGCGTCGTCTCTGGTGGCATGTACTTCCAGGCCCTGCCGCTCGACGACCTCCAGTTCGAGCGCGGCGACTTCGACGGCACGCGCGCCTACGCGCGAGCGAAGCGGGCCTCGACAGCACTCATCCGCGAGTGGTCGCGGCGCTACCAGGGACCCGTTCGCTTCGATGCCATGCACCCCGGCTGGGCGGACACGCCGGGCCTGGCCGAGTCACTGCCGGGCTTCTACGGCCTCATGCGCCCCATCCTGCGGACACCAGCCGAGGGCATCGACACCATCACCTGGCTGGCCGCCGACCCAACGGCAGAGCGCCGCGACGGGAACCTGTACCTCGACCGACGTCCCCGCCCGTTCGACCGCCTGCCGGCCACGCGCCTGTCGGCAGCCGAGCGCCGGCGACTGTGGGACACGGTGGTGCGCCTGGCAGGCGTGCCCGATCCGGTCGTCACCGCGGGACGTCCAGCCGCTACGAGGCGCTGAACCAGGCCTCATCGATGCGCTCGACCAGCTCCGACAGCGATCCGACCACGAGTGCTGCCTGCTCAGGCTCGTGCTGCGGCACGATGCCCCACGGTCCTCGACGCAGCCATACGGCGCGCATGCCGGCTGCCGCAGCCGGCATGACGTCGTTGTCGATGCGGTCGCCGACGTAGGCCACCCTGCCTGGGTCAGGGTCGCCCAGCAGCGACAGGGTGAGAGCGAAGAAATCCGGGTCGGGCTTCATCGCGCCCATCTCCTCGCTCATGGCCATGATCTCGGCCTCCACGCCCAGCGCGCGCAGCTGGGGTTTGCGCTCGGCTGGCTGGTTGCCGATGACCGCCACCCGGTAGCCACGCGTCCGCAGCCCGGCCAGTGATGACAGGACGTCGGGGTAAACGTCCTCGGGCTGGAAGCCACCCAAGCGGGCCTCCACCGCGTCATGGTGCCTGCGCCAGTCGTCCACCGCGATGTAGTCGGTGATGTGGCCGTACCCCTGGCCGCGCGCCACGATGGCCCCGAAGATCGACATGAACGTCAGCTGTGGCACACCCAGCTCGTCGGCCCATGCCCGCCACGTGCGTGATTCGTCGATGATCGTCTCGCCCACGTCGAGGACGACCCAGCGCTGTCCGTGGTCGGGCACCGGCTACGGCTCCGAGAACCATTCGCGGCTGCGCGGCCGGCGCAGCGACCAGACGACCACGACGAGCAGCAGCACCGCGACGATCGAGAGCATCCATCCCGCAGGCGCGAACAGGAGGATGGTGGCCAGCGGCAGCAACAACGATGTCAGCCCCAGCGACAGCATGTAGGCCGCCTGCTTCCGCTGCAGCACGAGCGTCATGGTGAAGATGAGGTAGGCCAGCAGGAGCATCCACACCAGACCGATGAAGCTGATGGGAGCTTGCACCGCCTCATCGACGACGATGGGCATGGATAGGCCCAGGCTCGCGAGCACGAGGAAGGCGTAGCCGAGGAAGACCAGCACCCCCGGCGGCATCGCACGAACGGTCTGCCACATCGGCCCGATTGTCCCACGCTCGCCGGGTCCCGATGCCAGACGCGATACCCTGCGCCACATGACCATCGAGACACCGGCCTGGGTTCGCGACGCCGTCTTCTACCAGGTCTTTCCCGACCGACTGGCCCGCAGCGGCCGCGTGACCGCGCCGGGTGCACTGGAGCCCTGGGACGCTCCGCCGACGTCCGACGGCTTCAAGGGCGGCGACCTCTACGGCGTCGCCAGCCACCTCGACCGCCTGCAGCGGCTCGGCATCACCGCGCTGTACCTCAACCCGGTGTTCGCCTCGGCCTCCAACCATCGCTACCACACCGATGACTACCACGATGTAGACCCGTTGCTGGGTGGCAACGACGCGCTGCGCGAGCTGCTCGACGAGGCCCATGCGCGCGGCATGCGGGTCGTGCTCGACGGCGTCTTCAACCATTGCGGCCGCGGCTGGTGGCCCTTCCACCACGTGGCCGAGAACGGTGCCCGCTCGCCCTATCGGGACTGGTTCTACCTCGCCGATGATGTGCGTGATGGATCGCGCGCGCTCAGCCCGTACCCCAGCGCGGGCCAGCTGGCGGAGATCGCCGACCTGCGTGCGAACGGGGTGGCGCAAGGCTCGGCGTCGCGCGCGGTGCTGGGCTACGAGGCCTGGTGGGACCTGCCGGCCCTGCCCAAGCTGAACCTCGACGAGCCACACCTACGCGAGCACGTCCTCGGTGTCGCCGAGCGCTGGATCCGCTTCGGCATCGACGGCTGGCGCCTCGACGTGCCGGAGGAGGTGGGGGCCGACTTCTGGCGTGAGTTCCGGGCGCGCGTCCGCGCCGTCGACCCGGATGCCTACCTGGTGGCCGAGGTCTGGCACCACAAGCCTGAGTGGCTCCAGGGCGACATGTTCGATGCCTA
>DATHSE010000060.1:0-6632 GCA_035464455.1 Anaerolineae bacterium
AGCGCGCCCGCCGCGTCAGCCACTTCCCGGCGCTCAAGATCAAGGTCGGCGGGCCCTCGGACATGGAGACACTGGAGGCGGTGCGCGCCGTCTTCAGCGGACCGCTGCGGGTGGACGCCAACACCGGCTGGCAGCCGGAGCAGGCGCTGGCGCTGATCCCGGAGCTCGAGCGCCTGGGGGTCGAGCTGGTGGAGCAGCCATTCAAGGCCCGTATGCTGCCCGAGCTGCGCTGGCTTCGGGAGCGTTCGAGCCTGCCCATCATGGCCGACGAGTCGGCCGTCTTCGAGACCGACCTGCCGATGCTCGAGGGCGTGGTGGACGGCGTCGTCGTCAAGCTGGCCAAGTGCGGTGGCATCGGCCCGGCGCTGCGCATGATCCGCCGCGCGCGGTCGCTGGGGATGAAGGTGATGCTCGGCTGCATGGTCGAGTCGAGCGTCGGTGTGGCGGCCGCGGCGATGGTGGCATCGGAGGTCGACTGGCTCGACCTTGACGGCAGCCTGCTGCTGCAGCACGACCCCTTCGGCGGTCTCGAGCTGGGCGACGACTGCCGCTGGCAACTGACCTCGGAGCCCGGCCTGGGCGTGTTCCGCAAGCCCGCGGCCTGACCACCCGGGCGAGGCCCGGGTGGCCCGCTCGGACCCTGCCGGCAGTCACCACATGCGGGTCCACCACACCCATGTGGACAAGGTCGTGGACAACTTCGTGGACGGTGCGCTAGCACTCCTTGGAGACCCGCACGTATCATCTCGGGAGCCGTCCGGACGATGATCCGGGGGCTACAGGAGGGGGAGCCCGGGGGCTGCGGACGTCCCCAGCGGGCGGAACGCGCCGTCGCGCCGTGTCTCGTGCGGTGGCGTCTTGAGTATTTGAACCGTTTCAACGCGGGCTCGCTTCGGCGTGTCCAGAAGGTGGGAGAGGGTGTCGATAGACCGGATGGGCAACGTGCTGCCCGAACCAGCAGAACAGCGCCACTGGAACGGGAACAGGGTCCCCATCAGAGGGGTCGTGACCCAGGCTGACAGCAGCGATGGGTCGCCCTTCGACCCCGATGCAGAGGCGGTGGAATTCGTGCGCTTCTGCTACCGGCGACGTGCCGTGGGATGGCCGGAACTGTACGACGAGATGTGCGCCGTCGCCGCCCGCGGTGACTATCGCGGGATGGAGTACGAGCAGCTCCAGGGCCTTGGCATCGGCTTCGCTCTCTCATCCCTGCCTCGCCTGGCCGAGCTGGCGGCCCGCGTCATCGCCCAGGAGCGGGGCCGCCAGCCGATCGCCGCGGTCGCCTGAGCCCGACCACGCGAACGGATCCTGGCGATGGCGCCGACGGCTTCGGGCAGGTATGGCGCGACCTCGCTCAAGCGCCCGTCGCGACCCCCGGAGCGTCGACGGGCCGCTCCATCGAGATGATCGCGCCGAACCCGGTCCAACGCCGCAGCGGGCCCATCCGCTCCACCTTGGTGACCCGGTAGCCGAGCCGCTCGTAGAGTGCCTGCGCTCGTGGGTTGGTGTCGATGACGTCCAGCCGCAGCCAGCGCCAGCCCCCTTCCTGGGCGATCGACATCGCCTCGGCGAGCAACTTGCTGCCGATGCCCTGACCGCGGGCTGCCGCCGCCACGGCGACACCGTCGACATACAGCTCATCGGAGGCCGGCCGATGCTGAGCGAGGCGAAGCCCAAGGGTGGCACGCATGGCGCCCCGCAGTCCCAGCAGATCGCGGAAGGGGCGCGGATCCCAGGGCACGTCCATGAGACCTCCGCGGTAGGCGCCGGCGGCCGAGGCGAGAGCCATCATGCCCAGCAGCTCGCCCGCTCGCACGGCCACCACGACGTGGTCGCCGCGATAGACCCTGTCCATGTAGGCCAGGCGCCTGGAGCGATCCGGGATGGCCATGCGCATCTTGTCGCCGAAGGCGTCGTCGAAGAGACTCACACCCGCAGAGTGCAGGTGATCGGGCAGGCCGCGCTCGATGGCGATGGCGTCGGATCCCATGTCCGCATGGAGCGTACCCGAACCGACCGATGGCCCTAGTGTCGCGGCCGGCTGGCCGTCACGCTCGACGGATGCAGACCTCACGATCGACCATCAACCTTCCGCGCCCCAGGACCGACGGCAGCATGGCCCTGGAGGCCACCCTGGCTCGGCGCCGCAGCGTCCGCCAGTTCCAGCAGCAGGCGCTGACCGATGCCCAGATCGGCCAGCTGCTGTGGGCAGCGCAGGGCGTCACTCACGGTGGCCACAGACGGACGGCGCCCTCTGCCAGCGGCCTCATGGCGCTCGAGACCTACGTCGCCACGGCCGATGGGCTGGCTCGCTACCTGCCCGCCGAGCACGCGCTGCAGCCGCTCGCGGACGGCGACCTGCGGCCGGCCATCCAGGAAGCAAGCGGCGGTCAGTCGTTCGTGGGCTCGGCACCGCTGGTGATCATCTTCAGCATCGTGCCGGGGAGGATCTCTGGCCGGCACGGTGAAGAACGCGGCATTCGCTACTCCGACTTCGAAGCCGGCCACGCCGGACAGAACCTGCTGCTGCAGGCCGTCGCGCTGGACCTCGCCGGCGTGCCCATCGGTTCCTTCGATGACACCGCGGTGTGCCGGCTGCTGGAGCTCCCGGACGGCGAGAAGCCGCGCTACCTGTTCGCGCTTGGACGCCCGGCGTCGTCGGCCGCGGGGGACTAGGCGCGGATCTGGCGCCGAGCCAGCTCCGCCTCGATAAGGCGTTCGGCCTCGACGTAACGGTCGATCTCCATGCGCAGCTCGTTGGCCTCGGGCCGATACAGATGCACCTGGCCCTGCAGGATGTAGCTGAGGCGTCGGGAGGTCATGCGCACGTGGTCCAGGTTCTTCATCAGGACCAGCGGATCCATCGAGGCCAAGTCGTCGGCGTGGTACATCGGCTGCTGCATCGCGCCCGAGTATAGCGAGCGTGGAGCGCCCGACGCCCACTGCCCCATGCCGGCTGCGGGCTCGACACGTTCCCTACCATGGGCGCTTCGGGGGCCCGGTACGAGCGAGGTGAGCCATGTCAGTCATCACGGTCGAACGCGACATCGCCGCCGCACCTGAACGGGTGTGGGACATCATCACCGATCTCGAGCGCACGGCCGAGGTCATCCGCGCCATCACGGCCTTGGAGCGCACGGACGGCGGCGGCGACTTCCGAGTCGGCACCGCCTGGCGTGAGACGCGCGTGATGTTCGGGCGCGAGGCCACCGAGGCGATGGCCGTCAGCGCGCTCGACGAGGGCCGCTCCTACACGGTCGAATCGCACTCGCGCGGTGTGCTGTATCGCTCGCTCATGCGAGTCGAGCCCTCTGCCGGGGGCTGCCGGCTCACGTGGGAGTTCGGGGCTGAACCGCAGTCGATCAGCGGTCGGCTGATGTCGCTGCTGGGCAGGTTCTTCGAGGGCGCCACACGCAAGGCGCTGCAGGCAGACCTTGATGACATCGCCGCGGCGGCCGAGGCGGATGCGGCCGAGGCCGCGTCCAAGCCCGATCCGCAGCTCATCCGTAGCCCAGAATAGGGCCACATCAACGGCACTCTGCAGGAGAGGGACATGAAGGTCGCCATCGTCTACGAGACACATACCGGCACCACCGGCGCGGCGGCCGAGGCGATGGCCGAGGTCGTGCGCGCCGCTGGTCACGAGTGCACGGTGGAGTCCATCTTCAATGCTGACGGCCGCGCGACCGCCCGCGCCGACGCCATCGTCCTGGGCGCCTGGACCAAGGGCTACTTCATCATCATGCAGCACCCCTCCGATGGGATGATGGACTTCATCGCGAGCATGTCCATCACTCACAAGCCGGTGGCGGTCTTCACCACCTACAAGCTGGCGATCGGCTCGACGCTGCGCCAGATGGCCAATGCCGCCGAGGCTGTGGGTGGCAAGGTCACCGGCATGTACAGGGTCAAGGGTCCGCGGGTGCCCGAGGGGTTCGACGCCTGGGTGCGCTCGCTGGATAGCGGCGCTGCCGTCTGAGCTCTAGCGCGCGGCGCGACCCTCGGACGCACGACGGCAGAAGGCCCCCTCGACTTCGAAGGGGCCTTCTGAAGCGGCTCGGCGGGCGGCGAGCCCAGGTATCAGATGTCCAGGTCGCCGGTGAGGTTGACCTTCACGCCGAGGGCGTCGAACATCGCCGCCTTGGCAGCCAGCGCCTTCTTCCCGGTCTCCACGTCTGGCGCGTAGACCACCTGGATGTGGTTGGAGCGATGGCGCCCCATGAACTGGTCGCGCGTCACTCCGGGCATGACCAGGTGCATGATGGGCCAGTTGCTGCTGGTGGCATCCCAGCGCCGCTGCGTCTCCTCCTCGGGCAGCTCGATGGCCTTGCCCAGCCCCATGTCGACCTGCAGCTTGCCGTCCATCAGGAAGACGCGGCTGTAGACGACCGGACCGGGCTTGCTGACACCCTTGATGGTGCCGCCGCCGAGGCGGAAGTACATCGGCGCCTGGCGCTCGCTGACCACGCCGGCGTAGCCACCGGTCAGGTGTGACGGCGGGACGGAGCCGGAGATCTCCATGATCCAGACGAAGTCGTCGCCCCAGGGATCGCCCCAGCGGACATCGTGGAGGCTGGTGCTGGGATCCAGGCCCATGGCCGTCCAGACGCGGTTGGTGATGAGGGCGTCGACGCCGGCTCCCCAGTCCACCTCGTTGAAGTGGGGCAGGGGCTGACCGGGATAGAGCTCGTTGCCGTCCTCGTCGTAGGCAGGCGGCCGGTCAAGCTCGTTGAGCAGGCCCTCGGCGAGGTCCGAGGCCGGCACGAGGTCCTTCAGGCCCTGCTGGTACTGGATACCGATGCCGGCACAGCCGAAGTCCTTGGCGATGCGCAGCGCCGCGATGTACATCTTGCACTGGCTGATGACCTGGGCCTTGGTGAGCTCGGTCTCCTCGTCGGTGCCGAAGTCGAAGGTGACGCCGCGATCGACCAGCCAATCGAAGACAGCCTCGGCTTCCTCGTCGGTCACGGTGGTCATGCGGTAGTACAGCGCTGACTGGCTGAGGCGCTCCTTGAAGATGCCCAGGGGGTTGATGTACTCGTCATCGAAGATGGCGTTGTACATGCCCATGCAGCCCTCGTCGAAGACGCCCATGACGGCCTTCTTCTGCTGCAGCTCCGCCGCCAGCGCGCGACCCAGCTCGGCCTCGGGCGCGGGCAGCCGGGAGGCGTCGAGGTCGCGCACGTGTGACGCGTCGTGCTCGATCCTGCCGGTCTTGACCCATCCCTGGAGTGCCTTGCGGGCCCAGTCGTCGCTGAAGTCCTCGCTCCAGATGGTGCTGTACTCCATGCCCGCCTTGGTCATGGAGGCGTTGAGGTTCAGCAGGCCCACCAGGCCCGGCCACTGGCCGCTCCAGTTGGCCGCGGTCAGGATCGGCCCGCGCTGGGTCTTGAGCCCGGCCAGCACGTGGTGGGTGTACTCCCAGACCGCCTCGGCCACGATGACGGGCGAGTCGGGGTGGATGCCGGCGAAGACGTCCATGCCCATGCGCTGGTTCCAGATGAAGCCGTGTCCATACTCGGGGTCGAACTCGTGGCCACGGCGCACGGTCCAGCCGACCTCCGCCAGCACCTCGGCGATCTGCGCCTCGAGCACCTGCTGCGCGGGCCAGCCGGCCACGTTCGCCGGGTGACGCAGGTCACCGCTGGTAACGAGCACGACCTCGTTCGGCTTTGGCGGGGCAGGCTGGTTGAGCTTGGGGACCGCGTACTCGGTTGTCATGTGCTGGCTCTCCTCCTGGGGTCGATGTTCGTCTCGCCATGATGCGCTGCCGGGCACAGGTTCGCAGCGCCAACTCGGCCCGTTCCGGGCCGTCCACATGGACTCGAGGAAGGTCCTATCGTGAGCCGATGACATGGCAGGTCCGACGAGCACGTGCCGCAGACATGCCGGCCGTGGCCGACATCGTCAATCTCCACATCGCCTCCGGCGTCGCGCACTTCGGCGAGCGGCCCGGGTCAGCGGGGGAGTGGGTAGCCGACTGGGAACGGCACCAGGAACGCTACCCATGGCTGGTGGCCGAGCGTGATGGACGCATCGACGGCCTGGCCTACGCCAAGCCCTTCAACACGCGCGCGGCGTACGACTGGACCGCGGAGGTGTCCATCTACCTGCGCGATGGCCTGCAGGGCCAGGGCCTGGGCACGATGCTGTACGGACGGCTGATCGCGCTCCTGGATGCGCAGGGGTATCGCTGCCTGGTGGCGGGCATCACCACGCCCAACGATGCCAGCGTGGCCTTGCACGAATCCTTTGGCTTCCACCACCTGGGCACGCTCGAACGGGTCGGCTACAAGCACGGAGCCTGGCGGAACGTGGGATCGTGGCAACGGCACGCTGGTCCCGAGGACGACTCGGAGCCCGCACCGATCCGACGGGTCAGCGACGTGGACGCGTAGTCGCTTCGATCCGGAGGCCTCCAGCAGCCCGCGGTGGCCGATGGTTCGAACACCCACGCCGGCGCCAGCGCAACCCACCCCTGCCGACGACGCCAACAGCCTCGGGTGTTCGATGACTCGAACACTTGCGCCGGCACGGGCTCGATCCACTTCTGCAGAGTCGTCCGGCGGCCCCGGGTGTTCGATGTCTCGAACGATCGGGCGAGTACAGAACCTCCCGGCACACTCCGCGCC
>DATHSE010000061.1:0-9025 GCA_035464455.1 Anaerolineae bacterium
CGTCGGCGTCGTGCCAAGGCGCCGTCTCACTGACCCTGCGCGGTCTCACACAGCGTCGGTCTCGCCGGCCGAGTAGGGCTGCTAGCGTCTTCGCGGATCCTCCGTCACCAGCCAGCGCGACCAGGTGAACGCCCGCTGGAAGCCGAGTCGCGTGTAGACCCCGACCGCGGTGTCGTCGTCTTCCTGGACCGAGAGCCACACGATGCGGTTGCCGGTGGCGAGCCCGGCGCGAGTGGCGACGGTGGTGATGAGCGTGCCGTAGCCCTGGCCACGCCGCTCGGCGACCACGCCGATGCCCTGCAGGCCGGCCACGCCACCGCCCTGTGAGAGGCGCGCGACAGCCACCGGCTCGTCACCCAGCCACACGACCCAGGCGCGCAGCCTGCCGGCATCGATGGCCGTGCCCAGCGCGTCGCGGCGCCGCTGGGCCCGGTCGGCGCCGATGCCGAAGATGCGCCGCTCCAGCGCCTGGTGCGCGTCGAGCGAGCGTGCCTGCACCGCCTCGATGCGCATGCCGGGATCGAGGTGCGGCACGACCGAGGCGTGGCCGACCCACATCACGCTCTCGCCGGTGACGCGCATCCAGCCCAGCCGCTCGACTTCCTCCTCGAGGTGTGGCGGTCGGTCGAGCTTGTCGGTCAGCAGCAGCGAAGGCCAGCCACCGGCGTCGAGGATGTGTTGACGCACCGCGGCCAGGGAGGCCGGCCACGTCTCGCTGTCCCAGCGGGGCCGAGCGGCGTAGGTGAGGTCCGGGCCGTTGCCGGGGCCACGCACGAAGATGACGCCGAGCTCGTCGTCGACCTCGACGCTGGCGCCCTCCTCGCCGGGCAGGGTCACGAGGTGCTCCTGGATGGCCTCCAGCTCGACAGTGCTCGGCGGCGCGACCTCCGGCACAGCGTCCTCGCGTGGCCGGGCGGTGGCGGGTCGCCTGACCGGGGACTCGGGGCGCAGCTCGCTCAAGCGGTCGCGTCCGCGTGCTGGCCAAAGGCGCCGTCCGCGTGCTGGTCGCCGACGCCGTCCACGCCCAGCAGGTACCGACACCACCTGATGGGCGGCGTACCGTGACTGATGACGGCTTCCATGTGGGCTCGCTGGTCGAAGCCGCGCGTCGTGCCGAGGCCACCCGCGATGCGCTGCGCCGGCACCTCGTCCGCTGCCGCACCGGCGGCTTCGGCAGCTCGGCGGCGGGCGGCCAGCTCCAGCTCCCACATCTGGAGCGAGCCGACGAAGTAGGTCGAAAGCTGGGTCGAGCTGATGCGGGCGCGCAGCCACTTGCCGCGTGCCTCGTCCTGCTCCTGCCAGGCTCCATCGACCATCAGCGCCATGGCCTCTTCCTCGCTCATGTCGCGCGTGTGCGTCTCCACGTCGAGGATGGCGTTGGCGGTGGCACGCAGGTACATCTTCCAGTGCGACAGGGCGAAGCCCGGGTCGTCGGAGGCGTAGCCCGCGTCGTACATCACCTGCGTGACATAGACGGCCCAGCCCTCGGCGAATACGCCGTTGGTGAAGACCGTGCGTGCCAGCGAGGAACAACGGTTGGATGCCGCCAGCTGCAGGTAGTGACCTGGGATGCCCTCGTGGATGCTCAGGATGCGCAGCGCCGAGTCGTTCTCCTCGCGCAGATAGGAGGCCACCGCTTCAGGGCCCTCGGATTCGTCCGGCGGTGTGATCCAGAAGTGCGACTTCAGACCACGGTCGAGCGGTCCCGGGCTATCGAGGAAGGCCCGTGCGGCAGCTCGCAGGAAGACCGGCGTCCAGGTGATCTCCAGCGGCTCCTCGGGCAAGGTGATGATGCCGTGCTCGCGGCAGAACGCCTCGATGCGACCGATCTCCGCGTGGCAGTAGTCGATGAGCCCATCGGGCTGCTGGTGCCGCTCCGCGATTGCGTCAAGCACGCGCTTGACCAGCGCGCTCTCCGCTGCGCCGTCACCCTCAGCCGCCTGTGGAGCCGGCTCACCAGGGAACCAGGCTGGCCACGTCTCGCGCGCCAGGCGCACCATCTCTGCGCGCACGGCGTGGTAGTCGGCCCAGGCCCGCTCGCGGAGCTGCTCGGGCTCCAGATCGCTGCCGAGCGTGTGGCGCAGCTTCTGGGCGAACAGCTCGCGGCCCAGGCGCCCCTCCCCCGAGGCCCTGGCGCGGACGTCGCCGTCGAGCCCGTTGCGGAGCACCTCCAGCGCCGCCCGGGCCTCCCGTGCGGCCGCCTCCATCGGTGCCAGCAGATCGCTCGCCTCTCCCAATGCGGCACGTCGTCGGGCCTCGCTCTCGGCGGCGTCCAGCAGCTCGTCCACGCCGGCCAGCTGGGACAGCGCGGTGTCCAGCTGCAGCAGCGCCACCGGACGTCCGGGTATGCCGGTCAGCCCTGCCAAGCCCGCGCGGGCCAGAGCCGGCAAGCCCTCGATACGTGACAGTAGCGACGCACCTCGCTCTGACCAGGGGGCGAACTCGCGCGAGAGCAGGTCGAACAGCCCGCCGCCCATGAGGTACACCAGCTCCAGCGCATCCCACGCCTCGGCACGCAGGACCTCGTCGCCGAAGATGACCCGCTCGGTCTCGGCCAGCAGGATGTGCCGATCCACCTGCTCCTCGAGCGAGAGGCCAGCCGCATCGAAGGCGCGCAGGCGCTCGGCATGGCGGCGGAAGGCCGCGATCCGCGTCCTACGGCCAGCCTCGCTCAGGTCGGGCCAGCGCCCGTCCACCCGGTGATAGCCGGTGGAGGTGCCCCATGTGGGATAGGCCTCGAAGAGCTCGACGACAAGGTCGACAACGGCCGACTCGAAGGCGTTGCCGGGTTCGGGTAATCCATCGGGCCGAAGCAGAGCGGTCACTGGTCCTCCTGTACCTGTCGGTCGCCACGCATGCGGCACGGACAGCCGGCGATCGGGGGCCATCATCCTACGTCGCCGGCAACGGCCCGGTCTTGCAGGCCTGGGACACACTCGGCTGGCGGGTCGTCGGAGCACCCGCGGTACCCTTGCGCTCGATGGCCTCGAACCCCTCCACCACACTCGCGCGCCACGCCTTCGCCCAGCGCGTCGCCGAGCGCCCGCTGCTGCTGGACGGCGCCATGGGCACGCTGCTCTACAGCCGCGGCATCCCCCAGCGCGCCTCTATCGATGAGCTGGTGCTGAGCCGGCCCGAGGTCGTGGGTGCGGTGCATCGCGAGTACATCGCCGCCGGCGCCGACATCATCGAGACCGATTCGTTCAGCGCCAGCCGCATCCACCTCGCGCCCCTGGGCCTGGCTGATCGCACCGGGCTGATCAACCGGCGCGCCGCCCAGCTGGCACGCGAGGCGCGCGAGGTCGCCGGCAAGGACGTGCTGGTGGCCGGGTCGATCGGACCCGTCAGCTCGCCGCTCCACGGTCCAGGCCACGTCTCGCCCGAGGCCGCAGCCAGTGCGGTCAGCGAGCAGCTGGAGAGCCTGCTGGAGGGCGGCATCGACCTGGTCCAGCTGGAGACCACGAGCGACCTCGCGCACCTGCTGGCCGCGGTGGAGGCCGCGCGCCGGCTATCCGACCTGCCGCTGGTGGCCTCGATGACGTTCGGCGAGGATCTCAACATGGCCGATGGCAGCGAGCCGGCGGCGGCGGCGCGGGCCCTGCTGGCGGCCGGCGTCGACGTCATCGGTGTCAACTGCGGCTCCGGACCCATCGGCGCCATCGACGTGCTGGAGCGGCTGGCGCCGGTAGCCGGCGATACGCCCCTGTTGACCATGCCCAATGCCGGTCTCTCCGGTCGAGTCGGTGGCGAGTTCGTGTGGGCGGCGGAGCCGGCCTACTTCGCGGCGGAGGTGCCGCGGTTCCTGGCCGCCGGGGCACGACTCATCGGGGGCTGCTGCGGCACCACGCCCGCGCACATCGCAGCCATGCGCCAGGTCCTCGACCGCGAGCAGGCACGCCGCGGTGGCGCGGCCGCCGTACGGTCAGCAGCATCTCCACCGGCGTCGGCGCGGGTCACGGCACCCGGCCCCGGAGCACGCCCGCGCACGGCCGCGGACGACACACGCCCCATCCAGCCGGATGGGCCGGCGCCTACCGGCCTGGCCACGGCCCTGGCAGCGGGCCGTTTCGTCGTCAGCGTGGAGATCGACCCGCCCCGGTCGGTCAACATCGAGCGAACGCTGGAGTCGGCGGAGCTCATCCGCGACGCCGGGGCAGACCTCGTCAACATCAGTGACAGCGCCATGGCGCGGGTGCGCATGGGTGCCATGGCGGTCGGCTTCGCCGTCCAGCGCGACCTGGGCCTGGAGTCGCTCATCCACTTCACCACCCGCGACCGAAACCTGATGGCCCTGGAATCGGAGCTGCTGGGAGCGCACGCGCTGGGCATCCGCGACATCCTGGCGCTCACGGGCGACCCGCCACGGGTGGGCGACTATCCCGGCGGCACGGGCATCTGGGACATCGACTCCATCGGTCTCATCGGCATCCTGCAGCGGCTCAACCGCGGGGAGGACCAGGCTGGGCGACCAATCGGCGGGCCCGCCGGCTTCACCATCGCCTGCGCACTCGACCCCACCGCCGAGGACCTCGAGGGTGAGCTGGCCCGACTGGCGGGCAAGATCGACGCTGGTGCGCACCTCATCATGACCCAACCCATCTATGCGCGAGCGCAGTGGGATCGGTTCATGGAACGTGCCTCGGCGCGCTGGGGCGACCGCTTGCCGCGACCGGTGCTCTTCGGAGTGCTCCCGCTGCACACCGCCCGCCATGCCGAGTTCCTGCACCACGAAGTGCCCGGCATCACCATCCCGCAGGATGTCCGCGCCGCCATGCACGCCGCCGGGGAGCGTGGCGCCGAAGTCGGACTGGAGCAGGCGCTCGAACTGCTCTCGCAGATGCGCCGGTTCGTGAGCGGCACGTACATCATGCCCAGCTTCGGGCGCTACGAGCAGTCGGCCGAGCTGGTCCGACGCGTGCGCGCTGAGCTGCCGGCCGAACCGCCCGCCAGCCAAACCGACGCGACCGCGAGAGACCGGGCATGATGCCCACCATGGCACGCTCGAGAGCGGCGGCGGTGGGACGCGCGCAGCGCACGATGGCCTTGGCGTTGGCGCTGGTGGCGCTGCTGGCCATGCTGCTGTCGCCGCTGGCAGCGGCACAGGATGGTGCCCGCTACGTGGAGCGGGAGGACGACGCGCACATCGTCGACCGGGCCGGTGTCTTCAGTCAGACCGAGTTGGCCACCATCGAGGACGAGCTGCTGGCCTTCTTCGAGGAGACGGGCATCGACATCGTCGTCTATACCCAGCGCAAGGCCAACGTGGGGGCACGCAAGGGCGCCAGAGACGAGGCCGCCGCACTGCTCGAGGAGTGGGGCGTGGGCGGCGAGACGGGCCAGGGCGCGGTCATGCTCTGGAACATCAACGACGACCGCTCCATCGCGCGCAACGGCGTCGCACTCGGCGATGCCTATCCCGAGGCCGAGGCGACAGCCATCGATGAGTCGATCAACAGCGCCATCCGCAACCCGGTGCGCGATCGCGACTGGCTGGGTGCGCTCGACATCGGCGTCATCGCCCTGCAGGGGCGGCTAGTCAGCGAGCCGGCGCCGACACCGACTCCCCGCCCGACACCGCGGCCGCAGGATGCCGGCCAGCTCCGACCCACCACCACGTCAGGCTCCCGGCCCACCGATGTCATCGACCCCGCTGCCGGTCCGCCCTACCCCGACCCCTTCGATGACACCGCCGTCTATGACTTCGCCAAGGCCATCAGCCCCGATGTCGGCGAGCAGCTGGAGGCCACCATCGACCGCATCGAGGCGCGCACTGGCGCGGAGGTGGTGGTCTACACCCAGGTCAAGCCGGAGGCCAACGACCCCGCCAGCACCGAGCGCGATGCGGCTGCGCTCATCGACCAATGGGGCATCGGCCGGGCCGGCTTCGACGATGGCCTGGTCATCTTCTTCAACCTCACCGACCCCTGCCACGGGCAGGTGCAGCTCTACGCGGCACCCGGCTACGAGGCCGCATACCTGACCAACGCCCAGCGCCAGGCCATCTTCGAGAACGAGATGCTCCCGGCGTTGCGGGAGTGCGACTTCGACACCGCGATGCTGAACGCCATGCGCCAGATCGATGCGACGGCGACGGCGGAGCATGCGCGCGACCTGCAGCTGGCCAGGCAGGTGGATGCGGTGACCGGGCTCATCGCGGCGCCGCTGCTGCTCGTGGGGCTGGTGGGCTGGGCAGGCTGGTCGTGGCTGCGCTTCGGCCGCGACCCGGTCTACCTCGATGACGCCTCGATCCTGATGCCGGCGCCGCCCCCCGGCATGTCGCCGGCCGCGGCCGCGGTCATCATCGATGGTCGCGCCAAGCGGCACGCGCTGACGACCGCGCTGGTGGACCTTGCGGCCCGGGGCGAGATCAGCTTCCGGGCCGCCCCCGACGACGCGGCAAAGATGGACATCGACATCACGGTGCCCGACCAGCGCGACGCCCGACTGGCGCGCAACCGGCGCCTGCCCATGGGTACGGCTGAGCAGTACGCCCTGTCGGAGCTGAAGAAGCTCGGCGGCGCCATCCGCACCATCGACGCCGAGGACGTACCCGGGTTCGCCGCGTCCGTGGGCGGGTTCGAGGACCGCATCGAGGAGGCCGTCGCGGCCAACGGCTGGTTCAGCGAGTCGCCGGGCGACGCCATCGACCGCTGGTCGCGGCGCGGCGCGGTCGTGCTCATCGCCGGTGTCGCCGCCGTCTTCTTCGGCTTCAACCTGCCCAGCAACGGCCTGCTGCTGGTGGGCGTCGCCGCCATCGTGGGGGCGGTGGCGATGTTCGTCATCGCGCGCACCATGCCGCAGCGCACGCTTGAAGGGGCGCGCATGTACGCGCAGCTGGCCGCCTATCGCCGCACGCTGCAGAAGACGCTCGAGCAGTCGCGCACGATGGACCAGGTCGTCAGCAGCAAGGTGCTGCCCTGGGTGGAGACGCCCGACCAGGCGGTGGTGTGGGCTTACGCGCTCGGCCTGCACGAGGAGGCCGAGGAGGTCCTGGAGCGATCGATGGAGGACGTGCGCACCGGCGGCGCCTCCCCTACTCGGACGTACTTCCCGCTGTGGTACAGCCTGGGCCCGCGCTCCGGCGCGCGCATCAGCGGCGGAGCGCGCGCACCCACCGCCGGGCTCTTCTCCAGCGGGGTGGTGCCCGACTTCACGTCGATGACGGCGGCGCTCTCCACCATCGGCAGCCCACCGGCATCGTCTGGCAGCGGTGGCGGAGGCGGTGGCTTCGGCGGTGGCAGCTCCGGAGGCGGTGGTGGTGGCGCAGGCGGCGGCTTCTAGCCTGGCCCGACGCCATCGGCGCCGGTCGCCTAGTCTGTAGCCATGGGTGCGACTGACACGATGGAGATCTTCTTCGACAAGCTGAACAGCGGCGACCGTCAGGGCGCGGTCGCCCTCATGGATGAGCACGCCGAGATGCGCGTGCACGTGCGCGACGGCGCGCGCACGCTGCGTGGCGTGGCCCAGGTGGGTGGCTGGTTCCTGCGTGCTGACGAGGGCCTGAAGATGGTGCCGGGGCAGGTTCGCGAGATGGGCAACACCTATGAGGTCGACCTCATCGTGCTGCGTCCGGATGCGCCGTCACAGCACATCGACGCCACGTTCCGCGTCGAGGCCGGCAAGATCACCGCCATCAACTTCTCGCCGCGCTAGACGGCGAGGCCCGCGGCTACGGCTCGGGCAGCGGCTCGGGCGTGGAGCGGCGCCAGCCCGGCGGGCAGACGTAGCCGTCGGGCGGGATCTGGAGCACTTGCCCCGGACGGAGGACGTCAGGATCCAGCAGGCGGTTCATGCACTGCAGCAGCTTGACATCGACGTTGACCCGGTTCCTGGCTGCGATGGCGCTCAGGACATCGCCCTCCTTGACCGTGTAGGTCCGGATCGCCGGCTCGGGGTCGTCGCGAGGCTCGGGCGAGGGTTCCTCGGTGGCGGCCGGCGCGCGCGTAGCGGACGGAGCCAGCGAGAACGCGGGCTCGGTGGAAGCCGCGGCTGAAGCTTCACCGTCGTCTACACGCCCGAGCTGCGTCGCCAGCACGAAGACCACGACGGAGATCACCAGGAGGCCGAGCACCGCCAGCAGGATCGGCGGCGTGACACCGTGGCGGCGCTTGACGAGCGGATCGCGGCCGGGTGGGTCCGCGTAGAACCACTCGCCGGAGCCTCGAGAGCGGATGGGCGACTGCGCTCGCTTGCGGCGCGGCATGGGCAGCGCCGCCGGCACCTTGGGTGCCTGTGTGGCCTCGTCTGGCGGCACCTCGGGTGTCTCGTCGCTGTCCTCCTCGAGCTCCTCATCGCCGAGGGTCTCCATCTCCTCGGCCTCCAGCTCCGCCCGCTCGTCCCAGGGGACCTCGGCCCAGGCGGAAGCCGATACCCAGTCCAGCTGCTCGCTGCTGCGCGCCGCCCTGGTCTCGGCGTGCTCGGCCAGGCCGAAGAGTCCACCCTCGGGCGTTGATGCGGAGAGGTCATCCTCGCCTGGCTGCGTCTCCGGCAGCGACCCGGGGGATGCCCCGGTGGGCGTGGCGTCGGCGATGGCGTATTCGGGGACCGCGATGCCCGAGCCCCAGGCCCGCTGCGCGGCTTCGGTCACATAAGCCGGCTCAGCCGCATTGCGGGCGGCCCAGGCGAGGAAGGCCGGGCAAGCCGCGAACCCGGGCGAGTAGCAGTAGTCGGCCTGGTGGGAGAGATCGCGACGGCGCGGAGCCCGCTCGGCGTAGCAGCGGTTGCCATCGTCGGGCGCGTCGGCTCGCCGATCACGATCCTCGGCGAGTGCCACGAACGGGCAGACCGAGGGACCAGCACCCGGCGACGGTCTCGGATCTGTCACCGCTCGATGATACGGCCGACCGTCCGATGGGGCGGGCAGCTCAGCTGGGCCCGGTCGCGGTGGCTCGTCGGCGCGAGGCCGTTCAGGCCCGGCGATCCCCTGGACAGCGGGGCCTGGCGCGTCGGTGGCGTGCGCCCAGCGGATCGGCGGACCCGCGAGAGTTCGCCGCGCTCAGGCGGCCGATTCCTCCGCCTGGGAGTC
>DATHSE010000062.1:0-2103 GCA_035464455.1 Anaerolineae bacterium
GCTTCGATCTGCGACGCCACCGCCACCGTGTTGGCACCCGACTGCTTGGTGACGCTCAGCGTCAGCGAGGGTTGGCCATTGGTGCGGGCGTAGCCGGAGACCTGCACATCCTGCTGCTCGATGCTGGCGATGTCGCCCAGCCGGATCGGTCGCGGCAACGAGGCCAACGCCTCGGTGAGGGCGCCCAGGTCGGGCAGCAGTGAGCCAGCGTCGGCCTCCGGGTCGGCGGCGTCATCGGTCGGCTCATCCCCCGGGGCAGCTCCCGTCGCACCCGGGGCAGCTCCCGTCGCGACAGGGGCCATGGCCCCCACGATCAGGCTCTCCAGCTGCTCGATGGATCCGAACTGGTGCTGGGTGCTGACGGGCAGCCGCAGGCCACCCTCGTCGATGGCTCCGGACGGGATGGTGATCTGGTTGGCCGCCAGGACGCCCTGGACCTGCTGGAGCGCGATGCCGGTCTCGGCCATGGCTTCGGGGTCGAGGACGATGTCCAGGATGGGCGTGGGGCCGCCAGTGAGGTCCACCGTCGAGACGCCATCGATGCCCTGCAGGGCCGCCACGACCTCGTTGCGCGCGATCTCGGCGGCCGCGGTGGGGTCGGCGCCCTCGGCGGGACCGACGGTGGCGACGACGACGGGCTGGCTGTTGAAGTCGAAGGAGCTGACCTGGGGCTCGCTGCCCTGTGGCAGATCGAGCTGCCGCACGGCCTGCTCCACCTCGGTGAGCGTCTCCTTCAGGTCGGTCCCGAAGTCGAACTCGGCGAAGACGAGCGAGAGCGAGCTTCCCGAGGAGGACTGCGTGGTGACCAGCCGCGGGATGTTGGAGATAGCCTGCTCGACGGGAACGGTCACCTGCTCCGCGACATCCTCGGCACCGGCGCCGGGCACCGGCGTGATGATGGTCACGAAGGGGAACTCGATGTCAGGCAGCAGCTCCTGGCGGAGCTGGTTCCAGGACAAGACCCCGGCGATCAGCACGCCCACCGCCAGGAGGATGATGACGCTCTTCTCCCGGACGGCGAACTGTGTCAGGCGGATCATGCAGGAGTCCTTTCGGAGTGGCTCGGGCTGGCTGAGTGGGCTGGACCGAGGTGTCGGGCCTCGCGATCGAGCGCGGCGAGGGCATCCCGCAGGGCGGCGAGCTCGGCCGCATCAAGACCGGCCATCAGGCGTCGCATCAGCTCCGCGCGCAGCTCGCGCAGGCGGTCGAGGGCGTCTGCGCCGGTGGCGGTGAGGGCGACGAGCTGCTGGCGGCGGTCAGACGGTTCCTCGCGCCGCTCCAGGTAGCCCACCGCGACGAGGCGATCGACCAGTCCGCTGACGGCAGACAGGCCGACACCCAGCTCGGCGGCCAGCGCGGACATGCCGATGCCCGGCCGCACCGAGGCGACGTACAGCACCTTGGCCTGCGACATCGTCATGTCCACCCCGAGGAACTCGGAGGCGTGCCAGTCGGCGACGTGACGCATGAGCGATCCGTAGTGCTCGAGGATCTCGTCCTCGATGGCTCGTTGGTTCAAGCGGTACTTTCCATCAAGTAGATAGTTTGCATGAATCGATGTATCGAGCACGGTACCATGTTGTCGATGGTCTGTCGATTATTCGTCCAGTGTGCGGATGGCGCCAGCGACCCGGGACAACAAGAAACCCGGCTGCTCTCGCAGCCGGGTTTCTTGCTCGTTCGCGACTACCTGTTGGCGATCGCCGCCTGCGCCGCCGCCAGCCGCGCCACCGGCACGCGGAACGGCGAGCAGCTCACGTAGTCCAGGCCCACCTTGTCGAAGAAGTGGATGGACTCGGGATCGCCACCATGCTCACCACAGATACCCAGCTCGATGTCCGGGCGAGCGGCACGGCCCTTCTCGACGGCGATCTCGACCAGCTGGCCGACACCGGTGGCGTCGATGGTCTGGAAGGGGTTGAAGGGCAGGATCTTCTCCTCGACGTACTTCAGCAGGAAGCCACCCTCGGCGTCGTCGCGGCTGTAGCCGAACGCCATCTGCGTCAGGTCGTTGGTGCCGAAGCTGAAGAAGGAGGCCTCCTTGGCGATCTCGTCGGCGGTCAGGGCACCGCGCGGGATCTCGATCATGGTGCCGAACTTGTA
>DATHSE010000063.1:0-9296 GCA_035464455.1 Anaerolineae bacterium
CGCCGCCACAGCGCCAGGTACTCCTCGTCGCGGCGCAGCGGCAGGCCGGCGTGGTCGAGCGAGATGATCGTGTCGGGAAACGCGGACGCCAGCGCCTTGACGTTGGTGTAGCGCTCCGGCCGGGAGTCGATGCAGGCCACCAGGTCGTGCTTGCGCAGGTGCGCGAAGCCACGGCGCCACGCCGGCTCGAGCTCGTAGTCGCCCTCGCCGAAGTCGCGTATGCCGCGCAGGTTGGGGAAGGCCAGGTGCTGCTCGATGACGGCCTCGGCATCGGCCTGCGCCAGGTGGACCTCGGCCACGATGCCATGGGGGTGGCCCAGCCGGTCGGCGAAGGCCTGCAGCCAGCGCGTCTCCTCCACCGGTTCGGGCGTGCCCACGGCGCACTCGACGTGGATCGACTTGATGACGTTGCTGAAGCGCGACTCCGCGACCCAGTCGTCGGCCCAGTAGCGCTGCGCCTGGATGGGCTCGACGGCCTTGAGGATGTGGTGCTTCACGCCCGGCTGCAGCCAGCCGTACTCCAGCCTCGGGTGCTGCAGGTCGTAGAAGTGGACGTGCGTGTCGATGAACGGGACCGCAGCCACGGGCGCCTCCTCTCTTCGCGACGGACACCTCCATCGTAGCTAGCGACCGGGACGCCGGGGCAACGGGGCGCCGGGGCAGCGGGGCAACGGAGTCGCCGGAGGCGCCGGAGGTACACGGTGTCGAGGGCCTGGGGCGCTGTTGGTGGCCATGCGCGAACCTGCCTCGTGGCGCCCGGCGGTCGTCTATCCTCGCACGCATGACCGGGCGAGACGAGGGGGCTGCTCAAGGCCCTCCCATGGCCTCGGAGGACGGGATACGAGGGGGCCCCGTCAACGAAGCAGCCCTGGATGCGCCTGCCCTCCGCCCGGTGATGGAGATGCGGGGGGTCTCCAAGCGCTTCGGGGAGATCCAGGCGCTCGATGATGTCGCGCTCGATCTGTTCCCCGGCGAGATCCACGCCCTTCTCGGCGAGAACGGCGCCGGCAAGTCCACGCTCATCAAGGTCATGACCGGTGTGGTCCAGCCGGATGTCGGCGACATCCGCATCGACGGCGAGCCGGTCCACATCGGCAGTGCCTTCGACGCCCAGACCTATGCGGTGGCGGCCATCTACCAGGAGCCCATGGTCTTCCCGGACCTGACCGTGGCCGAGAACATCTTCATCGGCCACCGGAACCGCGGCCGGATCGTCAACCGACGCCGCATGCGTGAGGAGGCCGAGGCGGTGCTGGCGCGGCTGGGTGTCCAGCTGGACGTCATGCAGCAGGCGCGCGGGATCACGCTGGCGCAGCAGCAGACGGTGGAGATCGCGAAGGCCCTCTCGCTCGACGTGCGGGTCCTCATCATGGACGAGCCGACCGCCTCCCTCTCGGCGCACGAGGTGGCCCAACTCTTCACCATCGTCTCGCGACTGCGCAGCCAGGGCGTGGCCATCCTCTTCATCTCGCACCGGCTGGAGGAGGTCTTCAAGGTCGCCGACCGCATCACCGTCATGCGCGATGGCCGCTGGATCTCGACGACACCACGGGCCCAGCTGACCCCGGCACAGGCCATCCGGCAGATGGTCGGCCGCGAGGTGACGGAGTTCTTCACCCGGTCACCATCGAAGCCCGGAGAGGTCGTGCTCGAGGTCCGCGACCTCGGCCGTGAGGGCGCCTTCGAGGGCGTCTCCTTCGACCTGCGCCGGGGCGAGGTGCTCGGCTTCGCCGGCCTGGTGGGGGCACGTCGGACGGATGTCGGGCTGGCGCTCTTCGGCATCGCGCCGGCGGATCGCGGCGACATCCGCCTGGAGGGCCGATCGGTCCGCAGCAGGAGCCCGCAGGAGGCGCTCGGCCTGGGCATCGCCTATACGACCGAAGACCGTCGCGGCCTCGGTCTCATCTTCCCCCAGTCGATCGCCTCGAACATCACGCTGCCCTCCCTGGGCAGCTACCTCTCGCGCCTGGGCCTGGTCCAGCGTGCCTCCGAGCGGTCGACCGCGGAGGCGTTCCGCGAGCGGCTCGCCATCCGTGCGCCGTCGGTGGAGACGCCGGCGTCGTCCCTCTCCGGCGGCAACCAGCAGAAGGTCGTGCTCTCCAAGTGGCTGGCCACCAGGCCCAAGGTCCTCATCCTGGATGAGCCCACCAGGGGCATCGACGTCGGCTCCAAGGTCGAGGTGCACCACCTCATCGATGAGCTGGTGGCACAGGGCATCGCCATCATCATGATCAGCTCCGACCTTCCGGAGCTGTTGCCCATGAGCGACCGCATCCTGGTCATGCGCGAGGGACGTCAGATGGCCATCCTCGACGCGGCGACCGCGACCCAGGAGTCCGTGCTCTCGCTGGCCATGGGCCAGGTGGAGGCGACGGCGTGAGGAGCGCGCTCTTCCGACACGTGCGCCCCGAGCAGGTCCGCGAGATCACGCTCTTCGTCATCATCGTGCTGGCCCTGCTCTTCTTCGCCACGCAGGTTCCCGGCTTCCTGTCGGGGCGGACGTTCACGCGGGTCACCACGGCCATCCCCATCACGGTGGTGCTGGGCGTCGGGCTGACACTGGTCGTCCTGACGCGCAACATCGACCTGTCCATCGGTGCCACCGTGGCCGTCGTCGCCTACGGGGTCGGCACGCTCCTGGCCAACGACATGGGCATGAGCCCCTGGCTCGTCATCGGCCTCAGCGTGGCCATCGGCGCGACGCTGGGCGTCGTCAACGGGCTCATCGTCGCCTACGGAGGTGTGCCCGCCATCGTGGCGACACTAGGGACGATGGCCCTGTTCCGGTCCATCCTGGTGACCGTGACCGATTCCAGGCCCGTCACCACGGCGCGGCTGCCCGAGTGGATCGTGGACTTCAACGGCGTCGTGCTCATCTCGCTCGAGGACCTCGACGTGCGGATCCTGCCGGTCATCGCCTTCGTCGTGGTCATCGTGTTCCAGCTGCTCCTCCGCTACGCGAGCTTCGGCCGACGCCTCTTCGCCATCGGCTCCAACCCGGCCGCAGCGGAGGTCGCCGGCCTGCCCACCAAGCGAGACGTCTTCGTGACCTTCGTGCTCTGCGGCGCGCTGGCTGGCCTGGGCGGGTTCATGTACATGGCACGCTTCGGCAACATCGATACGCAGTCGGCCATCGGCCTGGAGCTGACGGTCGTGGCCGCCGTGGTCGTGGGCGGGGTCAACATCTTCGGCGGGTCCGGATCGATGATCGGCGTCCTGCTCGGTGCCACGCTCATCACGCTGGTGGACCAGGGCCTGATCCGCTGGGCCGCCATCAGCGAGTTCCTCAGGGATGCCCTGCTGGGCATGCTCATCCTGCTGGCCATCGCCTCGGACAAGGTCTTCCTCGAGCGATTGCGCATCATCTGGGCCAGGGCGCTTCGTGCCGAGGAGAGTCGTGCTGGAGAAGCGGCGGCTACAGCGGCGGCGGGTGGACATGAAGACTAGGCTCGCGCCGTACCTGCGACGCTGGGAGACGTTCCTCCTGGCACTGCTCGTCTCGGTCATGGCCGTGAACGCCATCGCGGCCCCTGGCTACCTGGGCCTGCAGAACCAGTCCAACCTCCTGGAGCTGAGCCTGGAGCGGGCCATCGTCGCCCTCGCCATGGCCTTCGTCATCATCAGCGGTGAGATCGACCTCTCCGTGGCCTCCGTGATGGGTCTCTGCGCCGTCATCATGGGGGTGCTGTGGCAGGCCGGCGTGCCCATCGAGTTAGCCGTCCTCGCGGCCATCCTCAGCGGTGCCGCGTGCGGGCTGTTCAACGGCTTCTGGGTGGCCGTCGTGGGCCTGCCCTCACTGGCCGTCACGCTGGCGGGCCTGATCGGCTTCCGTGGCCTGGCCTACTTCCTCGTGGAGGGGGAGTTCATCACGGGCCTGCCGGACAGCTTCAAGGCCTTCGCGCAGCAAGACCTCATCGGCCCCTTCCCGACCACCATCTTCCTCTACGCCATCCTCGTCGTCATCGCCGTGGTGTTGCTCCATCGGAGCGGCTTCGGACGCTACGTCTACGCGGTCGGCAACAACAAGGACGCGGCCATCTACTCCGGTGTCAGGGTGGTGCGGGTGAAGATGGCCGTCTTCACCATGTCCGGGGTCGTGGCGGCCCTCGGCGGGCTCATCATCGCGTCCCGCTTCGGGGCCGTGCGCGGAGGGACGGCCGAAGGCTTCGAGCTGGAGATCATCACCATGGTGCTGCTCGGTGGGGTCAGCATCTTCGGTGGCTCGGGAACGATGATCGGGGTCGTCCTGGCGACCCTGTTGGTGCTCAACCTGCGCAATGGCATGGACCTGGCCACCATCAGCGGCAACACCCAGCTGGGCGTGGTCGGGCTGCTGCTCATCTTCTCGGTGCTGCTGCCCAACCTTGGGACGCGCCTGGGTGATCGCCGCCGTGCCCGCCAGGCGCGGGCCAGCCAGGCAGGTGTCGCGGCCGCGGACTGACCTGACAGCGAGGCGTGCGAGGACGCTTCACCACGCTATCGCTTGCGGTTACCATTCCATGCATGACGAGACCCTGTCCCTGCGCATCTGGCGCACGGGGCCGAACAGGGGATCGCACAGTACATGGAGGAGGATCGGATGAGACTGCCTCGTATCGCCGTCGCTGCCGTCGGCACGGTCGCGCTCACCGTCGTGAGCCTGGGAGGCGCAGTGGTCGCCCAGGACTCACCCGCGGTTGCCACCCCCGGGCAGGACGTCAAGATGATGCTGCTGCCCAAGTTCCTGGACAACGAAGTGTTCGTGCAGGCCAACGACGGTGCCCTGGAGGCTGCGGCCGAGCTGCAGAACCCCACGGCGCACGACTTCGTCGGCCCGGCCTCCACGGATCCCGGCTCTGAGCAGATCTCGTACATGGTCAACGCCCCGGTCCAGGAATACGACGTCGTCATGCTCTCGAACAACGTCGGCGAGGACATCGCCGATGCGGCCGCAGAGGCACAGGCGGCCGGCGTGAAGGTCGTGACCTGGGACTCCGGCATCCCCTCCGCCATCGGCGAGGACGTCTTCGTCGCCCAGGTCGACTTCGACCAGACCGGTGTGGTCATGGCCGACATGGCCCTCAGCATCATGCCGGACGGTGGCCAGTTCGCGATCCTCTCGGCACGTCCCGAATCGCCGAACCAGAATGCCTGGATCGCAGCTATGCAGACCGCGCTCGAGGATCCCAAGTACGCGGGCCTCGAGCTCACCGAGATCGTCTACGGCAACGACAACTCCGAGGACAGCGAAGCCGCGGCGACCGGCCTGATCGACAAGTACCCCGATCTCAAGCTGATCATGGCACCGACCACCATCGGCATCAAGGCGGCCGCCAAGGTCGTGACCGACGACGGTCTCTGCGACGAGATCAAGGTCTCCGGCCTGGGGCTCCCGTCCGAGATGGCCGCCTATACCGAAAGCGGCTGCTCCCCGGAGTTCGCGCTGTGGTCATTCCATGACCTCGGCTACCTGACCTACTACCTCTCCTACATGCTGGCGACCGGTGACCTGGAGGCCGTCGAAGGTGCGACCTTCGAGGTCGGGCGTCCCGTCAGCGGCAACACCACGTTCGAGATCACGGCCGATCCCACGCGACCGGATGTCGAAGGCGCGCTCCGCGTTCTCATGGGCCCGTTCACGGTCTACACCGCCGAGAACATCGGGGAAGCGGTGGGCTGATCCACCCGCGTCGATAGACCGACACCATCGAGCCCCGGTCCCGCTTCGAGCGGGGCCGGGGCTTCGTCATGCTCAGCGAGGATGCGGCACCCGCAGGTGCCGTGGCGCTCAGTCGTACACGCCGTGCCGCTTGGCCGCCTCGATGAACGCCTCCACGTTTTCCAGCGGCGTGTCGCCCTGGAGGATGTGGGCAGGGGCGACCATGTAGCCACCGCCGGGGCCCAGGGCCTCGATCTTGGCCTTCACGTCAGCCTCGATCTCCTCCGGCGTGCCGTTGGGCAGCAGGTACTGCTGGTCGATGGCACCCCAGAACGAGAGGCGATCGCCGAATCGCTCCTTCAGCTCGTGCGGCTCGTGGCCGGGGACGTTGGGCTGCACGGGGTTGAAGACGTCGAGCCCGATCTCGATGAGATCGTCCAGGATGGGCGCGATGGCCCCGTCACAGTGATACATGACCACGACGTCGGGGTTGACCGAGCGGAACTCCTGGAAGACCTCCGCCATGCGTGGCTTGAAGATCTTGCGCCACATGTCGGGCGAGATCATCATGCCGTTCTGGGCACCGAAATCGTCACCGGTCCAGATGCCGTCCACGCCCAGCTCCACCAGGCGCTTGCCGATGGCGACTGACCAGCCCATGGTGCGGTCGATGAGCGCTTCGATGTAGGGCTCGCCCATGGCCATGTCGGTCATGAACTTCTGGAGTCCGGTCATGTGCCAGGCCATCTCGAACATCGTCAGCTCGACGTCTCCGATGACGAAGTACTCACCCTTGTAGCGGTCGAGATAGCGCTTGGCATCCTCGAAGCGGGCTTCGTCGGTCGGATCGGGGAAGGGCAGGTCCCTGACCTCCTGCACGCTGGTGCAGGTTTCGAGCGGCCCTTCCACCACGTCGTACCAGGCGATGCCCATCCTCATCTTCATGCCGAACTCGTTGACGATGCAGCCATCGTCGGTCTGCTCGGGCTCGTAGCCGAGCGGGACGCCTCCGCCGACCAGCACGCAGTCGCTGCCCAGGGCCACGCGGATCTCGTTCCCGGAGGTCCGGTACTTGAGATCCTCGTAGTAGTTGGGCTGCCAGCCGATGGGGATGTCCAGCTTCTGGCTGAACGCCTCCAGCAGCGGGCGTGACAGGTCGAACTGGATGGGGACGCGATCGGGCAGCCCGTCACGGCGCAGCGCGCGCCGCACACGCTCTCGGGAGTTCATCGCTCGGTGCTCCGGTCTCGTGGGGCGGTCACCACTAGGCGCCCTTGCTGGCGATCGCCTTGGCCATCTCCTCGCCCATGTAGCGGCGGGCCTGCACTGCCAGGTCCATGCTGTTGTCCCACATGTTCCGCCAGATGCGCAGGATGGTGGAGAGGTTCTCGTCTACCACCTTGGAGCTGAACGATTCGAAGGTGATCACGCCGTCGTACTCGGCATCGACCAGGGCCTGGAACAGCTCGGGGAAGTTGACGTGCCCCTGGCCCAGGTAGCCGCGGTGGTTCTCGCCGATGTGCACGTAGCCCAGCAGGTCGCCGGCATCGAAGACCGGGTCGCGGAAGTTGTTCTCCTCGATGTTCATGTGGTACGAGTCGAGGTGGACGACCAGGTTGTCCGAGCCGACCTCCTTGATGTACTCGACCGTCTGTGCCGAGGTGTTCAGCAGGTTGGTCTCGTAGCGGTTGACGAACTCCAGGCCGACCGTGATGCCGGACGCCTTGGCCGTGTCAGCCAGCCGCCCGATCACCGCCTGGCTGTTCTCGCGGCACTTCTGCGTGGGCATGGTGGTGTACGGGCCGAGGGCGCTGAAGATGACGCCGCCCAGGTACTTGGCGCCGATGTCGCGGGCCATCGAGAGCGCGTCGTTCAGCGTCTGCTCACCGCGCGCCACGCACCCGGCGTCCTCGCTGTTGATGTCGTTCTCGAAGCCGAGGCCGAGCGAGCAGGTCACCTCTACGTCGTGCGCCTCGAGCGCGCGCTGGATGGCGCCGATGTCCATCTCGGCGGGCGAGAAGGCCGGCAGCTCGATGATGTCGTAGCCGGCCTCCTTGGTGCTGGAGATGGCGTACTCGCACTGCTTCGCGTCCCAGGTGCCCGACCAGACGAGCGCATGGACTCCGAACTTGTTCATGTGATGCGTTCCTTCCCCTCCACGCTCCACCACGTGGAGCTTCCTGTTGGCTCGAGTCTAGGGCTTGATGACAGGCGTCGCGAGCAGCTCCCCGAACCGTCCCCGCGCGTCCGACCAGTCGCCTGAGGGCTGGTAGGTCCGCATGGGGAAGGAACGGGCGATGAGCTGGCGGGCCTGTGCCAGGTCGCGCAGCTCACCGGCGGTGATGGCCTGGATGGCGATGTTGCCGATGGCGGTGGCCTCCACCGGGCCGGCCACCACCTCGCGACCGCTGATGTCGGCGGTGATCTGGCACAGCAGCTCGTTCTGCGAGCCGCCGCCGACGATGTGGATCTGGTCGATGTGGCGACCGGTCACCTCGCCCAGCCGGTTCACGACCCAGTCGTACTTGAGCGCCAGCGACTCGAAGATGACGCGCCACAGCGTGGGCATCTCGAGCGGCACCGGCTGGCCCGTCTCCTCGCAGAAGCCGCGGATGCGGCTGGGCATGTCGCCGGGCCACAGGAAGCGCGCATCGTCGGGATCGACGAAGGCGGTGCCGGGCGTGCCCTGCTCCGCGAGCGTGCAGATGTCGGCGTAGGAGGGCGCATCGTCGCCGGGCCAGAGCGCCTTGCGACTCTGCTGCACCAGCCACAGGCCCATGACGTTGCGCAGCAGCGTGATGGTGCCGGCATAGCCACCCTCGTTGGTGAGGTTGGCCGCCAGCGACGCTTCGTCGATGACGGGCGCGTCGACCTCCAGCCCGACCAGCGACCAGGTACCCGATGAGATGTAGGCGGTCGAAGGCCCCGCCAGCGGGATGGCCGCCACAGCCGAGGGGGTGTCGTGCGAGGCCCCTGCGATGACCCGGGTGCCGCGGCAGCCGGTGGCCTCGGCGACCTCGCCGAGCAGCGATCCCAGGACCGTGCCGGGCTCCACGATCTGGGGCAGGAAGTGCGTGGGGATGCCCAGGCGGTCGAAGAGCGGCCGGGCCCAGTCGTGCGTCCAGGGGTCCACCGTCTGGCCGGTGGTGGCGTCGGTGTACTCGGCCACGTCGGCCCCGCAGAGGAAGTGGTTGAAGATGTCCGGCATCATCAGCAGCGTGTCGGCCTGCTCGAGGATGGGGTCGTGGGCGCGGACCTCGCTCAGCAGCTGGTAGAGCGTGTTGATGGACATGAACTGGATGCCCGTGGCCAGGTAGATCTCGTCGCGCGGGACCAGCTCGAAGGCAGCTTCGAGCATGCCCTCGTGGCGCGTGTCGCGGTAGTGCACGGGGTTGCCGATGAGGCGCCCGCGCGCATCGAGGAAGCCGTAGTCGACGCCCCAGGTATCGACCGACACCGAGTGCACCGGGCCACCCTCGGCGGCCTTGCCCATGCCGGTGAGGATGTCGTGGAACTGGCGGGCGAAGTCCCAGTAGAGCGTGCCCCCCATGCGCACCGGCGTGTTGGCATAGCGATGCACCGGCTCGATGCTGAGCTGGTCGCCATCGAAGCGGCCGACGATGGTGCGTCCGCTCTCGGCGCCGAAGTCCAGCGCCAC
>DATHSE010000064.1:0-2968 GCA_035464455.1 Anaerolineae bacterium
TGCTCACGATCCTGTCGCAGAACTCGGCCGACCTCACCGCCGAGAAGGCGTTCGACGCCCTGCGCCGGGCCTACCCGGGTGACCGGGCAGCGCACGAGCCGGCATCGGCCCTGGACAGCCGGCCAGGCTGGGGCGGTGGCGGCTGGCATCGCCTGGCGCCGCCCGACTGGATGGCCGTGGAGCAGGCACCGCTGGATGAGCTCGCGACCGTCATCCGTGCCGGCGGCCTGGCCAACCTGAAGGCGCCGCGCATCCAGGCCTCGCTGGCGCGCTTGCGCGAATCACGTGCTGACCACTCGCTCGAGTTCCTCGGCCAGATGGATCCGCTGGCGGCGCGCGATTGGCTCACAGGCATCGACGGCATCGGCGTCAAGACGGCCTCGGTGGTGCTGATGATGTCGTTCGGGATGCCGCTCATGCCGGTGGATCGCCACGTGGACCGGGTGTCGAAGCGCATCGGGCTGATACCGCCGCGGGTGTCGCCGGAGGAGGCCCACGACCGCTACCTGGCCTTGCTGCAGCCGGAGCAGTGCTATCCACTCCACGTCGGGCTCATCACCCATGGCCGCCGCATGTGCCACGCACGGCTACCCGACTGTGACAGCTGTCCCATCGCGCCCCGCTGCCGCTACGTGAACCGCAAGGCGCCGTAGCAGACGAGGACCCCCCGGCTGGGGCGCGAGCCCGCCGGCAGGTGGGCACGTGCCTGGCGTGCTTCTGGTCGATTGTCCGATCGGGGTCCGTTAGGCGGTCAAGGCGGTCGTTCGGCCCGACGTTTCCATCACCTTGGCCCCATCCTGAGCGTGGCGAACACGGCGTTCGGCGCCGGCGCAGGCGCAGGTTGGCGTTCGGCGCCGTCATCGTCCGGCTAACGGCCCCCCGGCGGACATATGACGGGAACGTGGGCGGGTCGGCCGGGCAAACGTGGGCGGGTCGGCCGGGCATACGTGGGCGGGTCTGCCGGCGGGTACGTGGGCGGCCGTCAGCGCAGGACGGCTACGGCGGCGCTGGCCGCGAGCACCGCCATGACGGCGATGGCCAGGCCGACTGCGCGGCGGTCGCCGATGCTGGCGTACTCCCCGGCGGTCACCACCAGGCCCACCAGCGGCGTCGCCACCACGGCGTAGACGCCGGCCGCCGCCCACGACCACGCGTCGAGCGACAGTAGCCCATCGAGCACCGCCGCGACGTCGGTCAGCTCACCGCTTCCCGGCTCCCCGCTCACCAGCTCGGCGGCCAATGCCACCGCGAAGCAGACGGCCGCCACCGCCACCCCGATCGTCAGGGCCGCGCTGGTGTAGCGGCGGGGGGCGTGGCGCGGCATCTCCCGGGGAGTGCCCTCCGGGTCCAGCTCCCGTGCGCTCACTGGGACAGGAACTGCAAGAACATGCTGACCGCGAAGACGGCCGCCACGAGCACGAACGTCACCCGCAACACGTTCTGCGACAGGTGCATCGAGAGCCGGGCGCCGAGACGGGCGCCCAGGATGACGCCCAACGCGACCGGCGCCGCCAGCATCGGGTCCACCCGGTCCGACACCGCGTAGACGGTGGCACTGGCCGCGGCCGTGGCGGCCAGCATGTAGGTGCTGGTGGTGGTCGCGACCCTGATGGGCACATGCATGAGCACGTTCATGGTGGGGACGTTGATGATGCCGCCACCCACCCCGAGCAAGCCGCTGACATTGCCGGCCACGAACGAGACCGCCGTCCCCGGCACAAGGCGGCGGGCCTGGTACGTCACCTCCTCGCCCGTCATCGGCTCGACGTAGGAGGAAGCGAAGCCGGAACCGGCAGGATCGTCATCGATGGGCGGATGCATCACGGGGTGGCGGATCTGCCACAGCATCCGCAGCGCGACGCCGGTCAGCAGCAGCGCGAACAGCAGCGAGAGCGTGCGGCCATCGAGGACCCCAGCCGTGAGACCCCCGGCCAGGCCACCCAGCGACGCCGCGACCAGCAGCAGCAGTCCCAGCCGTCGGTCGGCGATGCCGCTCCTGATGTAGCGAGGGCTGGCCGACAACGAGGTGGCGATGACGCCGATGAGGCTGGCCGCGATGGCCACCTTGACGTCGTACCCCAGCGCCACGGTCAGGACGGGCACGATGACCAGCCCGCCACCGATGCCGACCAGCGAGCCGAATCCGCCCGCGGCGATGGAGATCAGGAAGGCGACCAGCGCGGCGCTCACGCGCGACCGTCCGCGATCGCGCCGGTCTGACGGACTCGAGTCACACCGAGGAGGATAGCCGGGCTACCATCAGGTCATGGCCATGTTCGCTGATCTCGAGCCCCGCGCGCCCGATGCCATCCTGGGGCTGATGGAGCGCTTCCGCGCAGACGACCGACCCGGCAAGGTGTCGCTCGCCTCGGGTGTCTATGTCGATGAGTCCGGCACCACGCCCGTGCTCGACACCGTCCGCGAGGCCGAGGTTCGCATCCTCTCGGTGCAGACCACCAAGGTCTACAAGCCCATCGAGGGAGATCCCGCCTACACCGGACCGGTTCGCGACCTCGTCTTCGGGGCCGATCATCCGGCCGTGGCCGGCAGTCGTGTCGAGACCCTGCACACGCCCGGCGGCACGGGAGCGCTGCGTGTCGCCGGTGACCTCGTGGCAAGTATCGAGCCGGGCGCCGCGGTCTGGCTCTCGACCCCGACCTGGCCCAACCATCCGCAGGTCTTCGAGGCTGCCGGCCTGCCCATCCGCAGCTATCCCTACCTCGGCGAGGATGGCGAGCTCGACATCGAGACCATGCTCAGCGTGCTTCGCTCCGTCCCGGCCGGGGACGTGGTGGTGCTGCACGGGTGCTGCCACAACCCCACCGGTATCGATCCCAGCGTCGGGCAATGGGGACGCATCGCTGACACGCTGGCCGAAGCTGGTGCGCTGCCGCTGCTCGACTTCGCCTACCAGGGCTTCGCCGACGGGCTGAGCGAGGACGCGCGAGGGTTGCTCGCGCTGCTCGCC
>DATHSE010000065.1:0-4947 GCA_035464455.1 Anaerolineae bacterium
GGGCCGCTGACCTCGAGCACGGACCCGACGTGTCGCTGGGCAACGATGTCTGGGCCGAGAACCTGTTGCTGATGCTGGAGGCCATGCTCAACGCCCCCCTGCCGGCGCAACCGTCTGCACCACCGTGGTCGACCCACGCCACAGCAGAGGCTCCAGGCGCCTGAGGATCGCCCCACTCGGTCCTTGCCCTAGCTGGTCGCATTCGGCCTACGCCTCCGGGTCGGGTGCTCGCCACCGCCGTCCCAGGGCCCACAGGGCGAGATGGAGGACGATCCCGTACAGCAGCACGAGGGAGGCTACGGCGACGACCAGCCCGAGGAGAGCCGTGAGCCGTTCGGCCGCCCGAGCCAGGGTCTCCGAGAGTGCCAACAGCGCTTCGTCTGCCCGGCGCGCGACGTCGGCTGCCTCTCGCAGTCCGGACGAGATCTCGTCAGCGGTCTGGGCGATCGTCCCGGCCGTGTCGGTCAGTCCGATCCTGGTGCTGCCGGCTTGTGAGAGGCTTGTCACCGCCGCGTCGAGCTCCTGTACCCCACCATCGATGGCCACCAGCAGTTCGCGGGGACCATCGGGCAGGTCGATGCTCGGCACCACCGAATCGATCCAGTCGAGGACATCGAGCACGCCCAGGGCCTGGTCGCGAACGTCGACGTACCAGTCCCGCGTCTCGACGTAGCGATCGGCCACACCGCTGAGGCGGTCGGCGACGGCCGCGATGACCTCTGCTGTCGGGTCCGGCATGCCGGCCAGGGAAAGCACCTCTGCTGCCACCTCGTCCACGTCCAAGGCTCGCGCCTCCAGCCGCTCGGCGGCCTCGTCGGCTTTGACCGCGGCGCGTTCGACCGCTGCTCGAGCGGCGATGAGACCGTCAGCGATGCCGGCGTCGATCGAGCCCTGGATGAGCCAGAGCCCGCCGATGCCGAGGATGCCCACGGCCACGCCGACGAGGCCGAGGATCTCGGCCACGAGGCCGAGCACTGGCCGACGGGCCGGATGGGGTCGGGTGGACGGCGGCGTCCTCTCCATGGATCTCTCCTTGGCCCTCGCCGTCGGAGAGCCGCTCCCAGCGATCTGCCGTAACGTGTCCCGCTATAACAGCAGTCGGCACGCGGCGAGGGTGGACACACAGCAGGGGGCCGGCACCATCGGCCGGCCCCCTGCCCTGGATCGATCGGGTGTCAGTCCTTCTGCACCTCGACGCCGCTCGGGGCGAGGCCTTCGAGCGAGGCCTTCAGGTCCTCTGACACACCCATGGCCACGACCTCACCGCCGGATGCCTTGAGGCTCGCCGAGACACCCGTGGCGTCCGGTCCCTCGACCACCGCGATGACGGCGGCGTTGCCGGGCTCGAGGCGCTCACCGAGCTGCTTCAGCTGCTCACTCGGGATGTTGGCGTCGTGGAGCTTGGCAGCCAGGCCGCCGGCGGCTCCGCCGACCGCGAGTCCCGTCCAGCCCACAGGTCCGAGCAGGACGGCCGCGGCGGCCGTGGCCAGCGCCCCCAGCGCGAAGCCCCGGCCGCCACCGGCATCCTTGCCCTCGCGGAAGGCGATATCACCCTCGCCCTTGTTCAGGACCACGGCCCAGTCGGCCAGCTTGATGCTCTTGGCCAGTGCGCGCAGCGCATCCGAGGCGGTGTCCACGTCCTCGAAACGTGCCAGGACCACCTGATACTTCGATGCCATCCTTGGTTCTCCCATGACTCGGCGCCGCGTGCAAAGGCGTGTGAATAACGGCGCTCATTACTTGGATGCTATCATCCGTCTCCGAAACGTGTCCAGACTGTCCTTGGCGAAAGCTCCATGGGCGGCCCGAAGTCAGAGAACGAGGCGGAGAACCAGGATGGCAGCGACAGAGGCGCCCCAGAAGGTACATGGTCAGCAGGCCGCCCCGGCCCAGCTGGTCCTCTCCCGGGCCGAGGGCGACACGGCCCGTGCACACCGTGCCTGGGGGCGGTCCATCCGCGACGCGGTCCCGCGTGAGGGTCTGGCCGCGGTCGTGGCCGCGGGCAAGCGACCCGATCCCGTCGCCATCCTCGAGGAGCAGGGTCGCACCCGCGTGCAGGAGCTCCTTCCGCTGCGCCACACACGCATGCTGGCTTCGCCCTTCGCCTTCCTGCGGGGATCGGCTGCCGTCATGGCCTCGGACCTCGCCAGGACGCCGAGCACGGGCATCGAGGTGCAGCTCTGCGGTGACGCCCATATCGCCAACTTCGGTCTCTTCGCGACCCCGGAACGGAACCTCGTCTTCGACCTGAACGACTTCGACGAGACGCACGCGGGTCCGTTCGAGTGGGACCTGAAGCGCCTCGCTGTCAGCGTCGTGGTGGCAGCTCGAGACCGCGGCTTTGACCGCGCCATCGCACGTCGAGCTGCCCGTGCCTCCATCGAGGCCTACCAGGCCGGCATCCATGACATGTCCGGGATGCCCTTCCTCGAAGCTTGGTATCAGCGGGTCGACGTGACCGACATCTTCTCTGCCCTGAAGGCGCAGTCTCGCGGTGGCCGCCAGCGCCGGGCAGTGACCAGGGCCGCTCGCCGTCTCGCCAGCGAGGCGCGGGCGCGTACCAGCATCGGGTCCCTCGACAAGCTCGCGCGGCAGGAGGACGGCATCTGGCGCATCCGCGAGCGGCCACCGCTGGTGACCCGCTACGGCCTGACCGATGAGGTCCGGGCCAGCATCCGCCAGCTGTTCGAGGGGTATGCCAGCTCGCTTCGGCCCGAGCTCCACGTCCTGCTCTCGTCCTACCGGTTCGTCGACTTCGCGCGCAAGGTCGTGGGCGTCGGTTCGGTCGGCACTGAGGCCTTCATCTTCCTGCTCGTCTCGGGACGCGAGCGAGACGTGCTCTTCCTCCAGTTGAAGCAGGCCCAGGCATCCGTCATCGCGCCATGGGTCAGCGGACCCGCGGTGGTCTTGGCCGATGGCATCGAGCACGATGGGCAGCGTGTCGTGGTCGGGCAGCGCCTGATGCAGGCCGCGAGTGACCAGTTCCTGGGCTGGGCCAGCGGCGGGCCGCGCGAGTCGCAGCACTTCTACCTGCGGCAGTTGCGGGATATGAAGGTTTCTGCCGATCTCACCGCCATGGCACCCGATTCGTTCACGAGGTACGCCTCGCTGTGCGGAAGGGTGCTCGCCTTCTCCCACGCCCGTTCAGGCAGCGCCTCGGCCATCGCGGGGTACATCGGGAAGGGTCGGGGCTTCGGTGAGGCCCTGACGGCGTTCGCCGAAGCCTATGCTGACCGCACCGCCGAGGATCACGCGGCGTTGCAGGCCGCGGCGTCCTCGGGTCGGATCGCCGTCGCTGGCGACGAGGGATCGGCCGGAACCATCGACTGATCCAGGGAAGCGAACGAGCGCGAGGGAGCACGTGATGGAGAGCATCCGGCGGATCATCCGCATGTACCAGACGCAGATCGAGCTCCTGTGGCGCTGGCGCCTCGGCCCATGGGCACTCCTTCGGCGAGCCTTCGTCTCGTTCATCGCGGCCCTCGTCGCCTTCTACCTCACGGCCTGGCTGCTGCCCGGCCAGCTGCAGGTGGACAGCCTTGCCGGAGGGATCCTCGCGGTCATCCTCATCGCTGCGCTCAACCTGTTGGTGCGGCCGGTCTTGATCGGCCTCGTCGCGGCCCGCTCAGTGGTGCTGCTGGTGGGCCTGACACTGCTCTTCCAGGTGCTCGTCTTCTGGCTCCTCGGCCTGCTCGTGGCTGACGTGACCGTCAGCGCGGGCCTGCTGGGCCTGCTCATCGTCTCGTTCGTCTTCGGCTTCCTGCAGGCCGGCATCTCGGCACTCTTCGGCCTCGGCGAGGATGACTCCTACTACGGCACGCTCGTGCGCACGATGGCCCGCCGCCGTCCCGACGTCACGCGGACCGACGAGCCGGGCCTCGTCATCATCCAGCTCGATGGCCTCTCCCACGACGTCATGAGCCACGCCGTGCGCGCGGGACGGGTGCCGACGATGGCGGGATGGATGCGGCGCGGCTCACATCGGCTCGGCCACTGGGACGCGCTGCTGCCCTCCACGACGCCGGCGAGCCAGGCCGGCATCCTGCACGGCAACAACGACGGCATCCCCAACTTCCGCTGGTGGGAGAAGAAGGAGCGCCGCCTGCTCGTCGCCAACCATCCCGAGGACGCCACCGAGATCGAACGCCGCATCACCGACGGCGAGGGCCTCTTGAGCCCCGGCGGCGCGAGCATCAGCAACATCTTCACCGGTGACGCCGAGCGGGCCTTCCTGGTGATGTCCACGATCAAGGTCAAGGAACGCGGCCTGGGTCAGAGCGAGGCCTTCGCCTGGTTCTTCGTGAGCCCCTACAACTACATGGTCATGGGCGCCAACTACGTCGCCGAGGTGGTCAAGGAGCGCGTCCAGTCGTGGCGCCAGCAGCGTGCCGGCATGGTGCCGCACATGGGCCACCATCGGGGCTTCCCGTATCCGTTCGTCCGGGCGGCCACGAACGTGGCGCTGCGTGCGCTGGGCACGTCGCTCATCATCCAGGAGATGTACCGGGGTACGCCGGTCATCTACATGGACTACACCGACTACGACGAGATCGCCCACCACAGCGGACCCGAGCGGCCAGAGGCCCTGGACGCGCTCGACGGCGTCGACCGGGAGCTGCACACGCTCGAGAAGGCGGCGCAGGACGCCGCCCGGCCGTACCGCTTCGTCATCCTCGCCGACCACGGGCAGAGCCTGGGGGAGACCTTCCTGCAGCGCTACGGCGTGACCCTCCAGGACGTCGTGCGCTCGCTCATGGGCGGTCGGGCCTCGGTCGCCGCGGCCACCGCCGGGGTCGAGGACTGGGGCCAGCTCAACGCGTTCCTCGGCGAGGTCTCGCAGACCAAGGGTGTCAGCGGCTCACTCGCCCGCGCCGTCACGCACGACCGGCGCACGGGGAGCCACAAGGAGCTCGGACCGAGCGGGGCTGAGTTCACTTCGGCGGACGA
>DATHSE010000066.1:0-2699 GCA_035464455.1 Anaerolineae bacterium
GACTGCGACTCGGCGAAGTCGACGTCCAAGGCAAACGGCGCCGTCCGCGCGTTGACACTCAGGGCAGGGGATTGATACCATATGGGCCGTTGAGTTAGCACTCCCAGGGCAGGAGTGCTAACCTTGGCGAGTCAACCCCACACACACCAAGAGGATCGATTGGCGAGGCGCAAGGTACGCCCGGGACCGCTGGAGGACCGTTCAGCGGCCATCCTGCGGGCGATCATCGAGGAGTACGTGGCCACCGCGCAGCCGGTGGGCAGTGTCGCGTTGGTGGAGAAGTACGCGCTCTCGATCAGCCCTGCCACCGTGCGCAACATCATGGCCGAGCTAGAGACCGCCGACCTGCTGGGTCACCCTCACACCAGTGCCGGGCGCGTGCCCACCGACCGCGGCTATCGGATGTACGTCGAATCCATCTCCGACCAGCTCAGCCTGGCACCGGTGGAGCAGCTGATGATCCGACACCAGTTCGGCCAGGTGGAGTTCGCCAACGAGCAGTGGTTCCGGCTGGCCGCCTCCACGCTCGCCAGCGCCACGCGCGCGGCGGCCATCGCCACGCCCATCAAGCCGCAGGCCTGCCGCATCCGGCGAATCGACATCGTGCCCACGGCCGAGCGCTCTGCCAGCCTGCTGCTGGTGATGGCCGATGGCCCGGTCAAGCAGGTGCTGCTCAACCTGGAGCGCGAGTACACGCAGGCGGAGCTCGACGAGATCGCGCACGGCGTGGACCGAGTCCTGCGCGCCAAGACCACGCCCGAGGTCGACGCCGTGCTGGACACGCTGCGAGAGCGTCCAGGCTCGGTGGACGCCCTCTTCACGCAGGCCGTGGAGCGAGTGTCGCGCCTGATGCACGAGTTCGACGCGGCCTCGGTCGAGGAGGTCTTCAGCGAGGGCCTGCTCAACGTCATGCGGGAACCCGAGTTCGAGCGCTCGGAGCGCCTGCGCCGCGTCTTCAACGTGCTGCAGGATCGGGCCTACCTGGGCGATCTGGTGCAGCGGCTGGCCGGCTCTGACGACGTCAGCGTCTTCATCGGCAGCGAGAACGAGCACGAGGAGATGTCTGACGTCTCGCTGGTGGTCGCGCCCTATGGGCGGCGTGATCGCGCCATCGGCGTCGTCGGCGTCGTCGGGCCCACGCGCATGGCTTATCCACATGCCATCTCCACGGTCCGCTACGTGCGTGGCCTCATGAACGAATTGGTGGATCACCTGTACACATGAACGACAAGACGAACGGCGCCCCCGGCGCCAACGGCAATCCCGAACAGGCCGACCAGGCCAAGACCAGCGCCGCCAAGCGCGGTGGCACCCGTGCCGAGGAGCGTATCGCCGCCCTCGACACCGGCGCGGCCACGTTCCGCGAGCAGGTAGCCCAGCTCAGCGCCGAGTTGGAGGCCGCCGAGCAACGCGCGGCCGAGGCCGAGGCCGGCTGGCAGCGCGCCCGCGCCGATTTCGCCAACCTCAAGCGTCGCACCGAAGAGGAGCGCGCGGAATCGGCCACCATCGCCGCAGACCGACTGCTGATACGGGTCCTCGACCTGGCCGACGACTTCGACCTCGCCATCGAGCACGTTCCCGACGAGGCCAAGCACAGCCCCTGGGTCGCGGGCATCGCCGCCATCGACCGCAAGCTGCGGACACTCCTGGAGGCCGAGGGCATCAGCGCCATGGAGGGCGAGGGCGAGCCGTTCGACCCGCACACGCAGCAGGCCATCTCCTACGAGGACACCGTGGACGTGCCCGACGGCACCGTCACCAAGGTGATCCAGCGCGGCTACACCATCCGCGATCGCGTGCTCCGGCCCGCACTCGTGGCGGTCGCCCGCAATGACGGCGCCACCGACGACGACTCGAACGACGACTGAACAGCACACAGGCACAAGGAGCAACGCATCCATGGGACGCATCATCGGAATCGACCTCGGCACCACCAACTCCGCCATCGCGGTGATGGAGGGCGGCGAGCCCACCGTCATCCCCAGCGCGGAGGGCGGACGCACCGTGCCGTCGGTAGTCGCCTTCAGCAAGCAGGGCGAGCGCCTCGTCGGGCAGATCGCCAAGCGCCAGGCCATCACCAACCCGGCCAACACCATCTACTCCATCAAGCGCTTCATCGGTCGCCGCTGGGATGACCCGGAGGTGCAGCGCTCCATCAATCTGGTGCCCTACAAGGTCGAGAAGGACAAGAACAGCGACGGCATCGTGGTCACGCTGGCCGACGGCAAGTCCTACAGCCCGCCCGAGATCAGCGCCATGACGCTGCAGAAGCTCAAGGCGGATGCCGAGGCGTACCTGGGCGAGCCCGTCACCGAGGCCGTCATCACCGTGCCGGCCTACTTCGACGACACGCAGCGCCAAGCCACCAAGGACGCCGGGCGCATCGCCGGACTCGAAGTCAAGCGCATCATCAACGAGCCCACCGCATCCTCGCTGGCGTACGGTCTCGACAAGAAGACCGACGAGCAGATCGCGGTCTACGACCTGGGCGGCGGCACCTTCGACATCTCCATCCTCGAGCTGGGCGATGGAGTCTTCGAGGTCAAGGCCACCAACGGCGATACGCACCTCGGTGGCGACGATTTCGACCAGAAGGTCATCGACTTGCTGCTCGAGGAGTTCAAGAAGGACCAGGGCATCGACCTGGCCAAGGACCAGCAGGCCCTTCAGCGCCTCAAGGAGGCCGCTGAGCGAGCCAA
>DATHSE010000067.1:0-2517 GCA_035464455.1 Anaerolineae bacterium
GGTGACTCCGTCTGAAGTATGGACGTGAAGTGCATACACTTGCAGACTATCGCCGGTCCATGAATGAATATGCGATGGGCCTGCACACACGACGCATACCCTGGCCAGTCGGGCCGCTGCCACGCCACCTACGGGGCTCCAGGCGGACAAGTGACCGGGAACTGGCTCACACGGATCGCCAGCGTCGCCGGTCGTGCCGCCCTCGGGACCTGCCAGCGTCGCCGGCCGTGTGGTCGCCCTCGGGGGCTTGCCACGTCGCCGGCTGTGCCGCCCTCGAGGGCTTGCCACGTCGCCCGCTGTGTGGCCGCCCTCGTGGCCCACGGACCTGCCGGCCCCGGCATGACGAACGGGCACCTGGCTTGCGGCCGGATGCCCGTCGAGTCGTGTGACGTGGGGGTTACGCGGTGGCGGAGCGGTGTGCGGGCGCGCTCCAGGAGTGCAGGGTGCGGATGTACTGAGCGCGCTCGAAGGTGGTCGGATCCTCGACGCTGCCCTGGCTGGCAGAGCCGCGCAGCTGCATGACGGAGCTGTACTCGTTCTCCTCCAGCCAGGCCCGCATCTCCGTCTCGATCTGGGCGATCTTGCCGGGGCCCTCGCGCAGGATCGCCGAGGCGATCATGGCGACGTCGGCGCCGACCATCAACGCCTTCACCACATCGTCGCCGCTGTGGATGCCAGACGTGGCGGCGATGGCCACGTCCGGGCCCAGCTGTGGACGCAGGATGGCCGTCCAGCGCATCGGCAGGCGAAGCTCGGAAGGATGGCTCAAGCTCACGCGCGGTACCACCGCCAGCTCGTCCAGGTCGATGTCGGGCTGGTAGAAGCGATTGAAGAGCACGAGCCCGTTGGCACCCGCCTCTACCACCCGCGCAGCAAAATTGGCCAGCGAGGAGTAATAGGGGCTGAGCTTGACGGCCAAGGGCAGGTTGACGGAAGCACGAACCGCGGCGATGAGGTCGAGATCCTCTGCCTCGATGTCGGCTGCGGTCCGGGCACGGTCGACGCTGATGCGATAGAGGTTCAGCTCCAGCGCATCGGCGCCGGCGTCGGCCATGAGCTTGGCGAAACGCACCCAGCCACCCACCGAGTTGGCGTTGAGGCTGGCGATGACCGGCACCGAGGCGCGGTCCTTGATCGACTCGAGGGCGCGCAGGTAGCGGTCGCCCTCACCGATGAAGGTGTCGACCTCGGGGAAGTAGTCGAGCGCCTCGGCGAAATGGTTGGTGCCCTGATCGAGGGATGCGGCGAGCTCGATCTCCTCGTTCTCGATCTCCTCCTCGAAGAGGGAGGGCATGACGATGGCGCCTGCGCCGGCCTCCTCGATCTTGGCGACTGCGGCGGGGTCGCGGGTGAGCGGGGAGGCCGAGGCGACGATCGGTGAGCGAAGCTCGAGCCCCAGGTAGCGGGTGCTGAGATCGACGGTCACTTGGAGTCTCCCTTCCCATTGCTGCCGGCGGCGGGACCATCCACGGGAGCCGCGGACGGCTCGTGCTCGAGGCTTGGGATGCTGCGCTGGACGTCAGCCAGCTGGCTGTAGTAGCGCCAGCGCTCATCGGCGTCGGCCTGCGAGAGCGCCGCCAGCTCTGCAGCGCGCTCGGGCTGCGTGCGCTGCAGGATGGCGAAGCGGGTTTCACTCGCGACGAACTCGCTGATGGGCATCGACGGTGCCTTCGAGTCCAGCTTGAACGGCTGGCCATCGGCCTCGCTGGGCGTGTAGCGGTAGAGCGGCCAGAAGCCGGACTTGACCGCGTCCCGCTGGTGCGCCATGGACGTCGTCATGTCGATGCCGTGGGCGATACAGGTGCTGTACGCGATGATCAGCGACGGACCCGGCCAGGCCTCGGCTTCGAGGATGGCCTTGTTGGTCTGGGTGTCGTTGGCGCCGAGTGCGATCTGGGCGACGTAGACGTTGCCGTAGGCCCGCGCGATGGCGCCCAGGTCCTTGCGGCCGGTGCCCTTGCCGGCAGCCGCGAACTTGGCCACCGCTCCGCGCGGCGTGGCCTTGGAGGCCTGGCCGCCCGTGTTGGAGTAGACCTGCGTGTCGAGCACGAGGAGGTTGACGTCTCGGCCCGAGCTGAGCGCCTGGTCGAGACCGCCGAAGCCGATGTCATAGGCCCAGCCGTCACCGCCCATGATCCAGACGCTGGTGCGAAGGAGGTCACCGGACAGCGACAGGAGCGTATCGGCGTCGGCCTTCTGGTCGCCGTCGATGCCATCCAGCGCTGCCCGCAGCTTCTCGACCGACTCGCGCTGCCGCGCGATGGCAGCCTCGTCGCCCTGCTCGTGCTCGAGGATCTCGGTCACCAGCTCGGTACCCAGGAGCGGCGTCAGCTTCTTGAGCAGCTGCCTCGCCTGCTTCGTCTGGACGTCGAGCGCGAGGCGCATGCCCAGACCGAACTCGGCGTTGTCCTCGAAGAGCGAGTTGTTCCAGGCAGGGCCGCGGCCCGCGGCGTTGTAGGCCCACGGTGTCGTGGGCAGGGTGCCGCCGTAGATCGAAGAGCAGCCGGTGGCATTGGC
>DATHSE010000068.1:0-10324 GCA_035464455.1 Anaerolineae bacterium
CTCTCCGGCTTGCGGGTTCGGGCTGGGCAACCCGGGACTTGTCGAGGGCCGCGGGCGCGCCCACCCTCGATTTCGCGCGAGCCTACACCGGTTCGCGGCGGTGCGCTGTCATCCCCATCACGATTCGATGACGTAGCGCTCGCATCAGTCCCGGAACGCCGGCCGCAGGATCAGCGCCAGCAGGCCGAAGGCGGCCACGATGAGCGTGGCGTCGAAGGCGGCGGCGTCATCGAGCCCGCGGTCGAGCGCGTTGACGTAGACGAGCACGCCCAGCAGGAACACGGCCAGCGTCAGCCCGCCCCACAGCGTGGCGACCAGGTCGAAGCGCCGGCGAAGGCTCATGAGCGCGCCGCTCGCGAGCAGGACCGCCGGGAACAGCCAGCCGGTGGGGAAGAGCGACGACTGCACGCCACCGAAGAAGAAGACGACCGCCAGCAGGATGCCCAGCCCCAGGTAGACCAGGCCGGCCCCGACCAGCAGCGCCCCCGGCAGCGACGCTGACGAGCGGTCGGACGGCGGCGCCGGCTCGGGCATGCTGGATGGCTCCTGTTGCTGACGGATCGGCGCGACGCGCCTTGCGGAGGGCTTGGCTATCCTAACTGCCTCTCGATCCTCCTCACCCAGAGGTGCCTGCATGCGCACACGCTCCGTGATCGGCCGGCGCGGCCTCGCCGTCGACGGACGTGGCATCGTCCGCTCGCTGCTCATCGCCGGGCTGATGCTGGCGACGACCCTGCCCTCCGCGCGCGCCCAGGACGGCAGCGGCGCTGTCTCGTTCATGTTCTTCGGCGATCCCGCGGAGCTGGCGGCCTACCAGGGGTTGGTGTCCGCGTTCGAGGCAGAGCACCCGGCCATCGACATCGAGCTCATCCACATCCCCAGTCTCATCGATTACCAGGCTCGGCTGGGCGCAGACCTGGCAGCCGGGTCGCAGGCCGACGTGGTGCTCATCAACTATCGCCGCTACGCACCCCTGGCGGCCAGGGGCGTGCTGGAGCCCCTCGCTCCGTACCTGCGTTCCAGCCGGGTCATCTCGGACGTCGACTTCTACTCGCAGGCCATCGATCCCTTCCGCTGGCGCGGTCAGCTGATGTGCCTCCCACAGAACATCTCCAGCCTCGTCGTCTACTACAACAAGGACCTGTTCGATGCTGCCGGGCTGGACCATCCGGCCGAAGACTGGACGTGGGACGAGTTCCTGGCCGCTGCGCAAGCCCTGACCCTCGATCGTGACGGGGATGGCATCACCGACCAGTACGGTCTCGGCACCGACGCCTCCCTCTACCGGGTCGCACCGTTCATCTGGCAGAACGGCGGCGAGCTGGTCGTCACCGAGGCCAACGGCACGCCACTGCGACTCGCCCTCGACTCGCGCGCGGCGCGCGATGCCATCGAGTGGTTCGTGGCACTGCAGACCGAGCACGGCGTGGTCCCCGACGCGCTGGCCGAGCAAGCCGAGAGCAGCGAGAGCCGGTTCATCGCGGGCCGCACCGCCATGTTCCTCAACAGCCGTCGCGGGGTGCCCACCTACCGTCGCATCGACCGCTTCGACTGGGACGTCGCCCCGCTGCCACGCGGCGAGCAGGCGGCGGGGATCCTGCACACGGATGCCTACTGCATGGCTGCCGCCGCCGAGGACAAGGATGCAGCGTGGACCTTCATCGAGTTCGCCAACTCGCCGCAGGGGCAGTCCATCGTGGCGCGTTCGGGACGCACGGTGCCGTCCCTCATGGAGGTCGCGCAGTCGACTGCCTTCCTCGATCCGGCGGCGAAGCCGGCCAGCAGCTCGGTCTTCCTCGATACCATCCCGCTGCTGCGCGCCGTGCCCGTCACGGCCGCCTGGGTGGAGGTGGAGGAGCTGGCTGGAGACGAGCTCGAGCGCGCCTTCTACGGCGTCGCTCCCGTCGACGAGGTCATCGAGGCGATGATCGTGCGCACGCTGCCGTTCTTCGCCGAAGAGGGAGGCTAGCGCACACGACGGGCATGACGATGGCGGTCGCGTGAGACGGTTCTCGCTGTCCTGGCGTGCCGGCCTGTGGGCCCTGCTGCTGCCGTACCTGCTGGGCACGATCCTGCTCGTGGCGCTGCCGGCGCTGATGTCCGCCGGGCTGGCCTTCACCAGCTACGATGCGCTCTCGCCGCCGGTGTTCGTGGGCTTCGCCAACTTCCGTCTGCTGCTTGCGGATCCGGTCGTGACCACGGCCTTCGCCAACTCGCTGTTCTTCGTGGCCCTGGCCGTGCCGCTGCGCATCCTCGGCGCGCTGGCGCTGGCGATGCTGCTGCACCGGCCACGTCGCGGCATCGGCGGCTACCGCGCCGCGGTCTACGTGCCTACCGTCATCCCCGACATCGCCTACGCGCTCATCTGGCTGTGGATCTTCAACCCGCTCTTCGGACCGGTGAACCTGGTGCTCTCCGCCCTGGGCCTGCCGCTGCCTGGCTGGCTGGCCGAGGAGGGCACGGCCAAGTTCCCCTTCGTGGTGATGTCGCTGTTCCAGATCGGCGAAGGCTTCGTGGTGCTGCTGGCGGCGCTGCGTGGCCTGCCCCGCGAGTACTTCGATGCCGGCGCGGTGGATGGTGCCGGGCGCTGGACCTCGTTCCGCTACCTGACGCTGCCGCTGCTGCTGCCCTGGCTGGTGCTGCTGACCTTCCGTGACGTCATCCTCAGCTTCCAGTACACCTTCACGCCCTCGCTGGTGATGACCGGCGGTGGTCCCTACTACGCCACGATGTTCCTGCCCCTGCTCATCTACGAGGAGGCCTTCGACCGCTTCCGCTTCGGACCTGGCTCGGCCCTGATGCTGCTGCTGTTCGTGCTCAGTGCCGCCATCATCGGCGGCATCTACCTGCTCTTCCGCAGGCGGGGGTTCCTGGCCGATGCCTGAACGTGGTGGCGCGGCGCCGCGACGCGCGGCCGGCCTGCTCGGTGACCACGGCGTGCCGCTGCTCGTGGCGGCGCTGTTCCTGCTGCCGCTGCTGTGGATGCTGACGGCGTCGCTGCGCGACCCAGGCCTGCCGCCACCGCGGACCATCGAGTGGCTGCCCGACCCGGTCCGACCCGGCAACTACGGCGCCGTCTTCGAGATGCTGCCATTCGGCCGTTACCTGCTCAACTCGCTGGCGGTGGTGGCGCTGGCAGTGCCGCTGACCATCCTCACCGCCTCGATGGCCGGGTTCGCCATGGCCCTGCTGGAGCGCCGTTCGCGGCTGGTCCTGGTGGTCGTGTCCGTGGCCCTGCTGATGGTGCCGGTGACGGCCCTGTGGTTGACCCGCTTCCTGCTATTCCGCTGGGTGGGCCTGACGGATTCGCTCCTGGCGCTGGTGGTGCCGGCACTGGCCGGCTCCAGCCCGCTGTTCGTGCTGCTGTACTACTGGACGTTCCGGCGGGTCTCGGCCGAGGTCTTCGAGATGGCACGCCTCGATGGCGCCGGCGTGCTCGGCACCTGGCGGCGCGTTGCCATGCCCCAGGCCGTGCCTACCAGCATCGCCGTGGCGGTTCTGGCATTCATCCTCTATTGGAGCGACTTCATCAGCCCGCTGCTGTACCTGCGTTCACAGGACCTGTACACCCTGCCCCTGGGACTGCGTCAGCTGCAGCAGCTCGACCCATCCGACTGGCCGCTGCTGATGGCGGGGGCGGTGATGTTGACCCTGCCGGCCGTGCTTTTCTTCCTGCTGGTGCAGCGCCTCTTCCTGGGTGAGCGGGGCCTGGGCAGTCGCTAGCATCAGGCCTCTTCGTAGGTGGCCAGGACCTCCCCGACCTTCGCATCCGTGCCGGCCGGCACGAGGATCTCGAGCAGGCGTCCCGTGGCCGGCATCTCCAGGTCCACGTTGGCCTTCTCGGTCTCGATCTCGGCGATGACCTCACCCTCCATGACCGTATCCCCGACGGACTTGAGCCAGCTGCTCACCCGGGCCGCATCGGCCTCCGCCCCGAGGTTGGGCATCCTGATGGGGGTGCTCATGCGTGGTCCTTCCCGGCCGCGGCGATGATGGCGGCCCTGATGTCGTCATCCTGGATGTGCACGTACGTCTCGAGCGGCCTGCTCACCGGTGCGTAAGCATCCAGCCCTGTCACGCGCAGCGGCGCAGTCCGTAGCAGCGCGTGCAGGTCCGGTTGCAGGTAGTCAAGCACGCGCGCGCCCATCGACAGGGTGCGCTGCGCATCTTCCGCGATGACGACGGCGCCGGTCCGGCCCACCGATTCCAGCACCGTGGCTCGCGGGAAGCTGGGTCCGTCGAGCCAGCGTGGGTCGATGACCTCGGCCTCGATGCCCTGCTCGGCGAGCTCGGCCACTACCACCGCCACGCGTGTCGCGGCGTAGCCCCAGGCGACCACGGTGACGTGGCGTCCCGGCCGCACCAGCCGCGCCGTGCCGATGCCCACCACGTGGTCGAAGCCGGCTGGGGGCAGCACGCCGGCCGTCTTGGCCAGCCGATGGTCGTCGATGATCAGCACCGGATCCCGGCTGAGCATGGCCGCATTCCAGCAGCCCACGTAGTCGGCCGGCGTGGTGGGGGAGGCCACGCGCCAGCCGGGGTAGGACGTGAACAGCGCAGCTGGATCGCACGAGTGCTGGGGGCCGTAGCCACGCCCGCGGCTGATCTGGGTGCGTGCGACGATCGGTACGTCGTGGTCGCCGCCATACATGTAGCGACTCTTGGCGATGTGGTTGAAGAGCTGGTCGGTGGCCTCGAGCGTGAAGTCGGGGTACATGAACTCGATGATCGGGTGCATGCCCGCGAGCGCGGCCCCGAGTGCGGCTCCGCTGAACCCGTTCTCGCAGATCGGTGTCGAAAGCACCTGCTCCGGGCGTGACGCCACGGCTGTCTTGGTCAGGCCCATGACGCCGCCGCCGAGATGGCCCACCTCCTCGCCCATGAAGATGGCCTCCGGATCGCGTTCGAGCGAGCGACCGATGACTCCCTGGATGGCCTCGGTGTAGGTCATCGGCGCACCGTCCGGGTCAGGCGTCTCGTCGAGGCGCGCAAGGGGCAGCTCCGGCAGCCCAGGCCCGAGCATGCCCCGGTGCACGTCCTCCACCGGCGGATAGAGCTCCGGGGGGATGGCCGGCCCATCGTCGCTTTCGATGGTCAGCGCCGCTACGCAGCGGTCGACGAGCGTGTTGGCCACGCGCTGGACGTGCTGGACCTCGTCGGCGGTCAGCAGGTCTGCCTCGATCAGCCGTCGTGGGAAGGCGACGGCGGGGTCCTTGGCCTTCCACTCGCGCTCCTCGTCCTTGCTGCGGTACTTGAAGGCGGAACCGGGGAGGGGGCCGTTCTGGTGGTAGTAGCGGTAGGTCACGGCCTCCACGAAGACCGGCCCGTGCGCCACCGCGTGGTCGCGTGCCTGCGCCATGGCCTCGTACGTCGCGATCGGGTCCATGCCGTCGACCACGATGGCCGGCATGTCATAGCCGCGCGCCCGGGTGGCAAGGCGGGTGAAGCCAGCGGTCTCCTTCACCGTGGTGGCCACCGAATAGTGGTTGTTCTGGAGCAGCAGGATGAGCGGCAGATCCCACGCGCGCGCCAGCGCCGCCGCCTCGTGGAACGCCCCGATCTGGGTGGCGCCATCGCCGAAGCTGGCCACGCCCACGTCGCCGGTCCGGCGCAGCTTCGACGCCAGCGCGTAGCCGGCGGCGGGCGGGATGCCGCCTCCCACGATGGCCGTGGTCATGACGCCGCCTTGGCGGTCCCACAGGTGCATCGAGCCACCGCGCCCGTGACAGAGGCCCTGCTCGAGGCCCATGATCTCGGCCATGGTCCGCTGGATCGGCCCCGCCATGGCTTCGGTCACGGTCTCGGCGGTGAAGGGGTCGAACTCGGCGGGGGTGGCCGACAGCAGCAACTTGGCCACGACGTCGTGGTGCGCGCGGTGCGTGGAGGTCAACCAGTCACTCGATCGCAGGGCCAGCGCAGCCCCCGTGGCCGTGGCCTCCTGGCCGATGCTGGAGTGCAGTGGACCGTGGACCAGGTCGGCGTGGTCCAGCAGCCACTTCTCGAAGCGCCGGATGGTCTGGATGGTCAGGATGGCCAGTCCCAGCCGGCGACGGGGCGTGTCAGCCAGGCGGTCGTCCGACAGTCGGTACTGGGTCAGGCCCGGCGCGGCGGTCGGCTCTGTGGTCATCGGGTCCACCGTGCTGGCGCTCACGTGATGGCCTCGGGGATCTCGTCGGGCATGGCCTCGCCGGGTGCGAGGATGACCGCGATCACGCCGTTGATGGGCACGATGTCACCCTCGCCGTGGACGATCTTGGCGAGCACGCCACTCGCGGACGCCTCCACCTCGACGGTGGCCTTGTCCGTCTCGATCTCGACGATGGGCTGGCCCTCGGCGACGGTGTCGCCTTCGGAAACCAGCCAGGAGACGATCTCGCCTTCCTCCTGGTTCATGCCCAGCTTGGGCAGCGGCAGGAACGTTGCCATGGCTCGCATGACCTCCTTGGTTGCTCAGCGTCCCACGACCGTGAGGACGGCTTGCCTGATCCTGGCTTCGTCGGGGATGACCAGTGCCTCGAGGGAGCGGTTGTAGGGCATGGGCACGTCGAGGCCGGCCACGATGCGCGGCGGCGCGCTGAGCAGCTCGAAGGCACGCTCGACCACCTGCGAGACGATCTCGCCGCCGATATTGCTGCGACGGTTGGCCTCGTGCACCACCACCAGCCGGCCCGTCTTCTGCAGCGAGGCCAGCACGGTGTCGTAGTCGAAGGGGTAGATCGTGCGCGGGTCGATGACCTCACAATCGACCCCTTCCGCGGCCAGTGCTTCCGCCGCCGAAAGGGCCTTGTGGCGCATGATGCTGACGGCCACGATCGTCACGTCGCTGCCGTTGCGCGCGACGTCCGCCAGCCCAAAGGGGATGGTGTACTCCTCGACGGGCACCTGGCCCTTGATCTCGTAGCCGCGCTTGTGCTCGAAGAAGAGCACCGGGTCATCGCTGCGGATGGCGGTGCGCAGCAGGCCCTTGACGTCGGCCGGCGTGGAGGGCATGACCACCTGCAGGCCCGGCACCGCGCTGAACCAGTTCTCGAACGATTGGCTGTGCTGCGCTGCCTGCCCACCGCCGGCGCCGACCGGGGCCCGGATGACCAGCGGCACGCTGATCGCGCCACCGAACATGTAGCGGATCTTGGCGATCTGGTTGACCAGCTGGTCCATGCCGATGGTGATCCAGTCGCTGAACAGGATCTCGGCGACGGGACGCAGTCCCGTTGCCGCCGCGCCCAGCGAGCTGCCCACGATGGCGGCTTCGCTGATGGGCGTGTCCAGCACGCGCCCGGCGCCGAACTCCTCGTAGAGCCCCTTGGTCACCCCGAAGGGGTTGCCACGCACGCCCACGTCGCAGCCGAGGATGATGATGGTGGGGTCGCGCTGCATCTCCTCGCGCAGCGTCTGGTTGATGGCCTGCTTGACGGTGAGGCGGCGGGTCTGGACCTCGGCGGTCGGTGTGGCCGTCATCGTCCGATGCCCTGCTGCGCCATGAACTCGTCGGAGTAGAGGCCGTCGTAGAGGGTGTCCAGCGCGGGCTCAGGCGCGGCCTTGGCAAAGGCGATGGCGTCCTCGACCCGAGCCAGGGCCGTCTCGTCGGCCTCGTCCAGCCAGGCCTTGTCGGCGCTGCCCGACTCGAGGAGGAAGCCAGCCATCCGTTCGATGGGGTCGAACTGCTGCCAGCGCTCGTTGCACGCAGGATCGCGATAGGCCTCGTCATCGGCCACGAAGTGCCCGATGTAGCGGTAGAAGCGGGCCTCGATGAGCGTGGGTCCGCCGCCGGTTCGGGCCCGCTCTGCTGCCTCCGCTACCGCGTCGTGGACGGCGATGGCGTTGAAGCCGTCGACGGTCACGCCCGGGATGCCGTAGCCCACTGCCCGGTCGGCCACCGACGGGTTCCCGACCGCCTGTTCGTAGGGCATCGAGATGGCCCACTGGTTGTTCTCGCAGAGGAAGATGACCGGCAGGCCCCAGGCGGCCGCGAGGTTGATGGACTCGTGCCACACGCCCTGGTTGGTGGCGCCGTCGCCGTGGAAACAGACGGTCACGTTGTCGCGGCCCAGCGTCTTCGCGGTAAGCGCGGAGCCGACCGCGATGGGCATGGCACTGCCGACGATGCCGGTGGCGCCGAGCATGCCCATATCGACCGCTGCGATGTGCATGGAGCCGCCCTTACCCTTGTTGTAGCCGGGTGCGCGGCCCATGAGCTCGGCCATCATCCGGCGGGGGTCACCACCCTTGGCGATGGTGTGGCCGTGACCACGGTGCGTGCTGGTGATGTAGTCGCCATCGCGCAAGGCCGCGCAGGCACCCACGGCGATGGCTTCGGCGCTCACGTAGGAGTGGGCGAGCCCGTAGATGAAGTCCTGCTTCCACAGCTCCTTGACGGCCGTGTCGAACTCGCGGATGAGACGCATGCGCGCGTACATCTCTCGCAGGTCCGCTGGCTCGAGTCGCGCCGACATCGCCAGCGGCGTGAGGATGTCGCGCTCGAAGGCAGCGACGGCCTCGCAGTTCTCCTCGGGGGTGACGCGGTGTCTCATCGCTGCCTCCGTGATGGCGTGGGCTAGGGCACGAGCTCGATGGTCTCGCCGGGCTCCGGCGCGACCACGGTGGGCCGCCATTCACCGGCCGACGTATGCGCCGCCATGAGCTCGAGGAAGCGCTGCACATCGGGATGTGAGGGCCACTGGTAGTGGCTGGCGATGACGTGCTGAAGGCCCAGCCATTGGCTGGCCATGACCGCCTCCTGCACCGTGACCTCGCCCCCGCGGTAGACCTCGAAGTGGGGCAGGGAGTCCTCGGGCAGAGCCACGACCATGAGCCCATGCGTGGGCCGGTACAGCTCGCCCCAGAGGCGGAAGTCGTAGGAGATGGCCGAGTCACCCTGGTGGTACAGGCGGATGCCGGGTCCGGCGTCGACGATGAACCCCATGGCCGGCCCCGAGAGCAGCTCACCAGAGGGTGTCACCGCGAACGACCAGTGGTGGCTCTCCACCGGATGGACCGTGACGCCGGCTACCTCCATGGGGATGCCCCAGATGGTCACGCGGATCTGCTCGGGGTCCACGCCGCGGTGCGTGGTCAGGTTGTGGGCCACGTCCTTGGCGCAGATGACCGGGCACTTGTCGCGCTTGAGGATCTCCGCGGCCTCACCCATGTGATCGAAGGCCGCGTGCGTGACCAGCACGAGGTCCACAGGCTCCAGGTCGGCCCAGCCCAGGGGGCAGGCCGGGTTCGAGTCCATGTACGGGTCCATCACCACCCGCACCCCCGACTCGGTCACCAGCTCGTAGCCGGCGGTGCCGAAGAAGCGCAGCTTGGCCATCGTCCTCGTCCTCCCTGGCTCGGACCTGCGCCGCGGTTCGCGGGTGCAGCGTGCCCGGCTGTCCTATTGTAGTACAATCCAACACTAGCCGACCCGGCGAGATGAGCGCAACATGAAGAGGGTTGCATGGAGCAAAGGACGCTCGCACGGCCTCCCAGCCTGGCCGACGCGGTCGTGGCCCATATCCGGGATGGCATCATCCGTGGCGAGTATGCGCCGGGTCAGCCACTGACCGAGGCCAGCCTGTCCCAGGACCTCGGTACCTCGCGCGGCACCGTCCGCGAAGCCCTTCGTGAGCTTGCCGGCCTGGGCCTGGTGGACCGCAGCATCCACCGGGGCGCGGTCGTCTCGGCACTCACCGCTCGTGACGCGGAGGAGATCTACACGCTCCGCGCCGCCCTCGAGTCGTTCGCGGCGCAGCTCGCCGCCGAGCGCGGCAACCTCGACGACGAAGCACTGGCCATGCTGGGACGGCGTCTCGCGGCCATCGAGCGTGCCGCCGAGCGCGCTGATGTCCCGGCCATGGTGGCCGCGGACATGGAGTTCCATACTGCCCTGTCCGGGCTGTCGGGTCACGGCCTGCTCATCGAGCACCTGGCAGCCATCCAGGTTCACTCTCGCCGGGTCCTGTTCTACAGCGACCTCTACCGGCCCACGCCCGAGATCGTGGTCCGCCGCCATCGGGACCTGTACGCCGTGCTCGCCACCGGGGACCCGTACCAGGTCTCGCTCGCAGTCGACCAGCACGTCACCGGCCCAAGCATGGACATCGTGGCGCAGATGCGCGCCCGCGAGGCAGGAACAGGGACTGCCCAGGGGCTGGATGCCGCCAGACGGGGCAGGGGAGGCCCGGCATGACGACGGAGGAGGCCCGGCATGACGACGGAGGACGCCTGACATGACACGGGAGTGGCAGCTGGCGGTCGAGGCCGGCGATCTCGTCGGGGAGGGCCCGGTCTGGGATGCGGAGCGCGCGTCCCTGCTGTGGACCGACATCGCGGGCAGGCG